>DDYW01000077.1 GCA_002348185.1 Candidatus Hydrogenedentes bacterium UBA2224
GCCGGTCGGTCCATTATGTCTATTCAAATTGGACCCCGTTCCGGGGTCCCCGGAATTCCCATTCGCGATCGAACGTGGACGCGTTGCGGTGTCTGCGGGGCTGTCCATCCCCGATGCCCTTTGTATTCTAGTGTATTGACTCATGCTGTTTGGAACTTATCAAGCGCTTTTTTGGCGCGGCGGTACTTTTCGAGGATGACCTCGGCTTTGGCCGTCCAAGTGAAGCATTTTGAATTTTCGTTGTGGGCCTCGATATAGGCGTAGATGGCGTCTTTGAGTTCGGCAACACTCTTGAAGACGCCACGGCGAATTCGTTTGTCGGTGATTTCGGCAAACCACCGTTCCACAAGGTTCAGCCACGAGGCGCTCGTAGGCGTGAAGTGCATGTGAAAGCGAGGATGGCGTTTGAGCCAACTTTTGACCTTGGGATGTTTATGCGTGGCGTAGTTGTCGGCAATGATGTGGAGATCCAGATCGTGCGGCGTTTGTTGATCGATCAGTTTGAGGAATGCCAGCCATTCCTGATGGCGATGGCGCGCCATGCAACTGCCGATCAGTTTTCCCTGCGCGACATCCAGTGCCGCAAACAGTGTCGTGGTGCCGTTGCGCACGTAGTCATGGGTCATGGTGCCGCAACGGCCCTTCTTGATGGGCAAGCCCGGCTGCGTGCGGTCCAAGGCCTGAATCTGCGACTTCTCATCGCAACAAAGCACGAGCGCATGGTCGGGCGGATCGAGATACAATCCCACCACATCCACCAGCTTCTCGACAAACTGCTTGTCGTTGCTCACCTTGAAGGTGCGGACCAAATGGGGTTTGAGATTATTGGCCTTCCATACCCGCTGAACCATGTTGCGCGATATGCCCAGATGTTCAGCAAGTGTGCGCGTCGACCAATGCGTGGCATTCGAAGGCTTGGTGTGCAGCGTCGCCTTCACAATTTTCTGTGCGCAGGCGTCGCGCTTTGCCGGTTTGCGGCCACCACGCGGGAGATCCTTCTCGATGCCGGCCAGACGATGTGTGGCAAAACGATCGCGCCAGCGTCCCACGGCCACGCGCCCCGCACCCACCTGCAGGGCGATCTCTTTGTTCTCCATACCGTCCGCCGCCAACAAAATCATCCGCGCACGCAACGCCAGCCGCACCTGGCTGGTGCGGCTGTGCGCCCACCGCTGCAACACCTCGCGTTCTTCAGCACTCAATTCAATCATCGTCGCTTTTCGCATGGCATCCATCCTCCACTAAAGGATGAATACCCTGCAAGCAGAATAAGTTCCATTAATTATGGGTCAATATACTAGGGGCAGCCCCCTGTGGCTGCCCTCCGGTTCGCACAGCGATATGCAGTCGCGCCGCGGACGGCATGCATTCTTCTTGTAGCGCAGGCGTCTCGCCTGCATCCGGCGCGCCCCCAGAAGACAAAAATGCAGGCGAGACGCCTGCGCTACAAGATTCCCTGTCTTTTCGGGTGTGGGACCTCGCTCGCGTGATGCCGCAAACCCGGGTTTATCAAGAACGTCCTCCTTGGTGGCTTTGCGGCTTTGTGTGAGGTAATTATCCCGCTCTCGGCATTTCACGCCAGGGATCCGAATGCAGGCGAGACGCCTGCACTACACGATCCCCATTCTTGTCCTGGGTTTTCAAACGCTGTGGTCTCTGGCCCTCTGCGGCTATACCTATAAATCCCACCGGGCACGGCGGGTTCCCCGGAGAGCAGGGGGGAGGGGCAGAATTCGCAGGCCGAACTCAGGGCTGGGCGCCCAGGACGATGTCGTCGGGATCGATGAGACGCTGGCCCGCCGCGCACAGTTCGCACGCCGCGGGTTCCCAGCTCTGCATGCTGAGGCGGGCCAACGGTTCGTAACGGCAGTCAAACGCAACCTCGCCGGCGCTGCGGTCGATGAGCACCGAAACGCCCACAATTACGGCGCCCCGGTCGCGAAGATGCGCGATGCTCTTTTTAACCGACCCCCCGGTGGTCGCGATGTCCTCGACGATGAGCACCCGCTCCCGCGGCTTCAGCAGGAAGCCGCGTTTCAGGGCCATGGCGCCGTCGCTTTCCTTTTCGGTGAACGCTGCCCGGCACCGCAGGTGGCGGGCGGTCTCGTACGCCAGGATAATGCCCCCCGAGGCCGGGCCGACAACCAGATCGATCTCGGCTTCCAGGAACCGGTCCGCGATGGCGGCACACAGCCGTTCGGCGAGGTCCGGGTACTGCAGCACCCGCGCCGCCTGAAGAAACTGGCGCCCGTGCCGGCCGCTGGCGTACACGAAATGCCCGTCGAGCAGCGCGCCCGCTTTCCGAAAAGACGCAAGTACCTGTGCTTCGTTCATCCCTGCAGTTCCTCCAGGATTAGCCGGACCGCCTCCGGGGGATTCTCATGTTTCAGGATTGGACGGACCACGACAATCATGTCCGCCCCGGCTTCCGCGGCTTCCCGCGGCGTCATGATGCGCGCCTGATCGTCTTTGGAGGCCCACCGGGGCCGGATGCCGGGGGTGACGATCAAGGGCGCCGGCCCGACGGTTTCGCGCACCATCGCGATTTCGCGCGGAGAACAGACAATGCCGTGCGCCCCGGCTTCCACGGCGAGCCGGGCCAGCCGGGGAACCGCCTCCGCGGCGGTCTCGGGAAGGCCGACTTCCTGCCGGAGCATATCGTCCGTCAGACTGGTAAGCACCGTTACGGCAAGGATGCGGGTATCCGTGCCCTCGACGGCGTTGCGCGCGGCGGCAATCATCGCCTTGCCGCCCGACGCATGCAGGGTGAACAGCTTCGCCCCGAGAGCCGCGGCCGCCCGCGATGCGCCGGCAACGGTATTGGGGATATCGTGGTACTTGAGATCAAGAAACACCTGCTTGCCCCGGTCTCGAACGGCCTCCACGATCGCCGGTCCGCAGCGCGTGAACAACTGGGCGCCGATCTTGAACCACGCACAGCCCGCGGCGATGTCGACCGCCGCCAGGGCGTCTTCGCGCGTATCCACGTCAAGACCGGTAATGAGCTCGGTACGTCCCTTCATGCCTGCATGGCTCCAATGAGTTGGTTCACATCGGCGATCTGGTGCCGCTTCAGGTACTCCGCAATCCCTTCAACGACGCGGAGGGCGGTGTCCGGGCGGCGAAACGACATCGAGCCCACCGAGACCGCGGTCGCGCCCGCCAGGAGAAACTCGATGGCGCTGGCCGCGCCGCTGATGCCTCCCGTGCCGATAATGGGAATGCGAAGCACCCGCGCGGCATCCCACACCATCTTGACGGCCACCGGGCGGATGGCCGGACCGCTCAAGCCGCCCACGATGTTGGCCAGACGTGGTTTTCGCGTCTCCGGATTGATCGCCATGCCCAGCAGCGTATTGATGAGGCAGACCCCGTCGGCCCCGGCCGCTTCCGCCGCCAGAGCAGGCTCCTGAATGTTCATGACATTCGGGGTCAGCTTGATGTACAGGGGCAGCCGGGTCGCGTCGCGAATCGCCTGCGTGTATACCGTGATCGCCTCGCAGCTCTGCGACACCAGCACCGCCCCTTTGGCGGTCCGGGCGTCGTGAACGTTCGGACACGAGAGATTCGCTTCGATGGCGTCCGCCGCGCCTTCCGCCTCAAGACGCCGGGCCAGTTCCGCGTATTCCTCCGGAGAATGCCCGTAGATGTTCGCGATGATGGTCGCGTTGCGCGTACGCAGATACGGCGCCTTCTGAGACAGAAACCGGTCGATACCCACGTTCTGGAGGCCGATGGCATTGAGGAGTCCCGCGGGCGTCTCGACGAGGCGCGGGGGTTTGTTGCCCGCCCGCGGCTTGAGCGAGATGCTCTTGGTCGTCACCGCCCCGAGAAGCGAGACATCGAAGTACCGGTCGAACTCCTCGCCGTACCCGAACGTGCCCGAGGCCACCGTAACCGGGTTTTTCATCCGGAGACCGCCAAGATTGACGGCCAATGTCGCGGGTTCACAGGTCATAGGCCGTATTGTGCGCCTCCCAGTCAATGAGTGCCGCGTCAAACACCGGTCCGTCCACACAGACCCGTACCATCTTCTCGCCTTCATGTTCGACCTTCGATTCGACGACGCAGCCCAGGCAGGCGCCGTCGCCACAGGCCATCTGCGCCTCGAGCGAGACCAGGCACGAGGCCCCCGCGCGCGCGGCCACCGCGGCCGTGGTCGACATCATGATCATCGGACCGCACGCGTAAACGAGGGTCCCGGGACCGGGCCCGAGCCGCTCGAGCATCCGGGCCGCATACGCCTTTTCTCCCGCCGAGCCGTCGTCGGTCGCCAGGTGCACCGTGCACCCCAGCGACCGGAACAGATCCGCGCAGAGCAGGAGCTCCCGGGTACGGGCGGCGAGAATCACCTCCGGCGGCCGGCCGCACGTCTCCGCCAGGGCGCGCGCAAGAGCAGGGAAGGCCGCTACGCCGATCCCCCCCGACACAATCACGTGGCGTTCAAGCTCGGGCGCGATCGGAAAGCCGTTGCCCAGAGGACCCTGTATCGAGCAGGTTTGCCCCGGCACCCGCTGCGAAAGAAGCTGCGTCCCTTCGCCTTCCACCTTGTAGAGAAGCGTGAAGCCGTCGTCGTGAATCTCCGAAAAACACATGGGCCGGCGCAGGAAGGGATAGAGGGTCTCGACGACTTCCACCATGCAGAACTGGCCCGGTTGGGCGGCGCGCGCGATATCTTCCGAACGCAGCCGCATGCGCCAGTGCTTCGGCGCCACCAGGTCGTGCGCCACAATCTCGCAGTCCTGAATGTACCTCATTTCAGGTCCTGCCGCGATCCAGGGCCAGTTGGCTCCGCAGATTGTTCAGACTCAGCCGCACGCGTTCCGCCAGGACCTCGCCCACACCTTCCACGGCCACCAGCTCATCTTTCGGGGCCCGCATGATCTGCTGGAGCGTGCCGAAGCGGTTCACCAGGTTCTCGATGATCTGCGGCGTGAGGCGCCGGGTCTGCGAAAGCACCCGGTAGCCCCGGGAGGACAGGTAGGTGTCCACCCCCCGCAGGTTGGCCCCGTATCCCAGGGCCTGGCTGATGGCCTCCAACGAAATCAATTCGTCCTGCGACAATTCCTCGATCCGCTGCTGAACCAATTCCGGGCCCGCCGAAGGCCGTTGTTTGCAATAATCCCTCGTGATCAGCCGCGCCTCATCAAGGGGGATGGAAAGTTCGCGCAATTGGAGCTCGATAAGGCGTCCCTCGGTACCCAGTTCGAGGATATACGGCTCGATTTCCGAGGCGATCCGTCGCGACATCTCACAGCGCTGAATGGCCTTGCACACGTCAAAAATCGTCACCATATCCTCAAATTCGCGCGTGCTCAGGTCCAGCATCGACTGGATGAGACTGCTGATGTATTTTTCGAGCGTCTGAAGCGCCTGCGCCGACTTGTTGAGCAGCGTCGGGAGGCTGTCCAGCACGTGGCGCGTGTCCTGGACATACAGGGTGACGCTCGAGCGGCGTTCCGACACGGCCACCACGGCGCATTTCGCCTGTTTTGCCATGCGCTCCGCGGCAATGTGCCGGGTGCCGGTTTCGTGCGAGACGATGGAATTGCGCGGCGTAAGGAAACGGTTGGCATACGTGATGGTGGAACCATCCTCATTCAGAATGATCGCGCCATCCATCTTCGACAATTCATACAACAACTGCGGCGTGCAGGCGGCATTCAATTCCACGCCGCCATCGGACAGGTCGGCCAGTTTTTTCGGGTCGCCGATGCATAACAACGCGCCCAGGCGGCTCTGCAGCATCATAGAGATCGCTTCGCGGATCTTCGTGCCGGGGGAAATCATCCGGACCGCTTCGTGAAATGCGATGGATTTCGTTTTGCGCTTTGTCTTCGCCATTTCCCCGTTATCCTCTGCTGCACTGCGTCGCCTGCGTATAATGGCACGCAGCGGGGCTATCGTTCCAGAGCGAGCTCGATCGCCGACCCGATCCGGCCGACGGGCCAGACCCGCTCTTCCGCGTTTTCCACGTCCGCCGCGTTGTTCTTTGGAAGGATGCACCGCGTGAAACCGAACTTCGCGGCTTCCGCGACGCGCCTGCGCGCCATGTCCACCCCGCGGATCTCTCCCGCCAGGCCGAGCTCGCCAAAGGCCGTCAGGTGCGGTGCGACGGGGGCTTCCATAAAGCTCGAAACAAGCGCCAGGGCAATCGCCAGGTCCGCCGCCGGTTCGTCCAGCCGCACGCCGCCCGCCACATTCACAAATACGTCGCGATCGGCAAAATGCAGGCCCGCCCGCTTCTCCAGAACGGCCAGGATCAGCGAGACCCGGTTCGGATTGACCCCGGTCACCGTGCGCCGGGGCGAACCCAGGTTTGAATCGCATACCAGCGCCTGCACCTCGACCAGCAGGGGACGGGTGCCTTCCACGCTCGGCAGCACCACCGAACCGCTCACCCCTTCCGGGCGCTCGTTCAAAAACAGCGCGCTCGGATTGGGCACCTCCTGAAGCCCGGTCTCGGTCATCTCGAACACGCCGATCTCGTTGGTCGACCCGAACCGGTTCTTCACCGCCCGGAGGATCCGCAACGCCTGCTTGCCTTCCCCTTCGAAATACAAGACCGTGTCCACCAGATGTTCCAGCATGCGCGGCCCGGCGATCGAGCCCTCCTTGGTGACATGCCCGATAAGGAAGATCGGCGTCCCGGAACTCTTGGCCAGGCGCAGAAACTCGCTCGCGCAATCGCGCACCTGCGAGATGCTCCCCGGCACCCCCTGGAGATCCGCCGAATACACCGATTGAATCGAGTCAACCACAATCAGACTGAACGCACCCTCCTGGATGTACTTGCGGATCGAGGCCAACTCGGTCTCGGTCAGCATGAACAGGTCGTCGGAGAGCGTGCCCAGGCGCCGCGCCCGCAACTGCGACTGGCTGAACGATTCCTCGCCGGAGACGTAGAGCACGGAACGGCCCTGCTGCGCGAGCCCGTGGGAAATCTGCAGCATCATGGTCGACTTCCCAATCCCCGGGTCGCCCCCGACCAGCGTCAACGAGCCCGGTACAATGCCGCCTCCCAGCACCCGGTCACACTCTTCGATCCCCGTGGAAAGACGGGGGGGAGGTTCGTGCTGTTGATCGGTAATGGGAATGGGCGCGTGGCTGTCCCCGATGGAGGTGCGGACATGTTTCCCGGATTCGACCACGGTCTCCTCAAGCACGGTGTTCCACTGTCCGCAATCCGTACAGCGTCCCACCCAGCGCATGTAGGTTGCGCCGCAGCTTTGACATACAAAGGTAGACCGGGTCTTGGCCATAGAGGGATTCCCGCGAAGGCTCCTTGTGCCACAGAGGTACGGCATGCCTGTCCGTCACGGACGGGTCGTATGCCATCCTGCGGAGAGAATACCAGATGCCCATGCAGGGATGGAACCACCTTTTTCGCCAGGGCCATCGCACAGGAATTGCCCCGCATTCTTCACCCTGCGGAGGATCCTGCGCGTCCGGCTCCCGTCACACGGACGGCATAGCGGGCACGGCGCTGAGCATGGCCGCCCCGAAGATGGCCACCAGAAGCAGCGCGAGCAACACAGTGGTGACCGCGTTGAGCGCGAAGTAGATCAGGAAATCAAAGAAACCCAGGTCGTACACGGCATGCAGGATCCACACAAGCACAAAGATGCCAAAACAGGGGACGATCCCCGCGACCGCGTTGGCGCCAATCGCGACCAGGCCCACTGAGAAGATGTCCTTCAAAAACTCCCCGTGGGGCAATTTGCCCGTAAACAGCAGCGTCAGGTAAAGCGGCCAGGGGGCCGCCAGCAGGCCCGCGACCACCATCACCACCAGCATCAGCACCGAAAGGCCTTCCCCAAACGGCGCGCCCCCGGAAGTGGCCTGCGTCACCCGAACGCCGCTCAGGGCGGACCGGAGTTCTTCCGGGACAATCTCCGCGCCTTGCGCCATGTAGACCACGCTGCTGGCCGTATCCTCCACGACGATGGCCGGGACTTCTGTAATGCCGTACTCTGCGGGGGTGGGATCACTCTCCGTATAAAGGACACGGATATTGATGAATTGCGACAACGCCTGGCTGATGGCGGGATCCTGGAACACCGAGCTCTCGATTGCGCTCGAGGCCTGGCCGCTGTCGTAATAAAACAGGCACATCGGGCGCCCGTACTGATACGCGACGTCCGCGCCCTGCTCAACGCTGTAGTACCACTGGACAGGCTGCACCGCAGTGTCCGCGGCGGCCGGAGGCTCCGTTGGCGCGGGGGCGGCAGCGGTGTCCTCCAGAGGCGCCTGTTCCGTGATCGCCACCTCGCTTGTCCTGGGGCCTTCGTCGCCTTTCTTCCTCAACGAGAGGAGGAGAGGAAGCCCGATCAACAGCAGCACCAGGACCGCCGCCACCGACGCCAGAATGATATAGAAGCGTCTCCCGGAAGACCGCGGTGGAGGCCCGTACATCGACAAGTCCGGCACGGCCGGAATATCCGGAATGCCCGGAAGCCCGCCGTAACCGCCCGGAGCACTGGGGGCGCCGCTCCCCGCGCCGTGCCCGATCAGGCTCGCCAGGTCCGTAGGGCCTTCCTGAATCGGGCCGTGCTCCCGGCGAAGACGCACCAGAAGCTCCTGTGATTTCGGGTCCTTGTGGAGGGCTACGGCCTGTTCACATATCTGGATGGCTTCAAGCGGCCGCTGAAGCTCGGCCAGGCAGATGGCCCGTGCCAGCATGATGTGCTTTTCATTGGGAAAGGTCGCGTTCAGCTCGTCCAGAACGATCAGCGCCTCCGGATAGCGTTTCTGCGCGAACAGCGTTTTGGACTGGGCAAATCTTTCTCGCGCCTCGTGCCGATGCATCGCCGGTGTCCCCCCTGCGTTCTCCTGACCCGCCCGTCTGATCCAGTATACACACGAGTGGCCGTCCGGATTCAACGGTGTTTGAGGCGCCCCCATACGCCCGCGATAACGGGACCGGGGACATCCGGCAGGTGGCTCAACGGGGGCCGGATGTGGTATGTATAGACCTCTGTTCTTGACGGTCTTAACGGAAAGGCGGTGCATGCCCATGGAGCCCTCGTTGTTCTTGAGTCACGGCCAGGTTCGAGCCATCCAGCGCGAGTTTGGAACTCCCGTCTACGTCTACGACGAGGCCACGCTCGAACGTCAGGCCCGCCAGGCGCTCGGATTCCCGTGCCCCTTCGGTCTTACCGCCCGCTTTGCCATGAAGGCCTTGCCCAATCTGACGATTCTCAGGCTCCTCCATGACCTGGGACTCCACATCGACGCCAGCAGCGGGTATGAAGCCGAGCGCGCCCAACGCGCCGGTATCCCTCCCGAACACATTGAGCTCACGGCCCAGGAGCTCCCCCACAATCTCGCCAGCCTGGTCGAAGCGGGGGTCCAGTTCAATGCATGTTCCCTGGCGCAGCTCACCGCGTTCGGCGAACGGTTTCCCGGGGCATCCCTGGGGGTCCGCGTCAATCCAGGGCTCGGCTCGGGACACAACAACCGCACGAACGTCGGCGGGCCCTCGTCCAGCTTTGGCATCTGGCACGAGTACATTCCCCGGGTGCTCGAGACCGCCCGCGCGCTGAACCTCCATATCACCCGCGTCCACACGCATATCGGTTCGGGCGGTGATCCGGACGTCTGGACCACATGCGCGAGACTTTCCCTCGACGCCGCCGCCCGGTTTCCGGAGGTCGCCACCCTGAACCTTGGGGGCGGGTTTAAAGTGGCCCGCATGCCCGGGGAAAAGGCCGCGAATCTCCAGGAGATCGGCGAGGCCGTCAGCGGAATCCTCCGCCAGCACGGCGAGTCCCACGGCAGGCAGCTCAAACTCGAGATCGAGCCGGGAACCTTCATCGTGGCCAACGCCGGCGCCCTCATCGCAACCGTGATGGATGTGGTCGACACCGGGAGCGGCGGTTACCGGTTTATCAAGGCCGATGCTGGAATGACCGACGTGCTCCGGCCCGCCATCTATGGCGCCCAGCACCCGGTTACCCTGGTAGCGGCCTCCGGCGAAGCGCAGCCCGCCGCGGAGTACCTCATCGCCGGCCATTGCTGTGAAAGCGGCGACGTGCTGACTCCCGAACCGGGGAATCCCGAGGGCCTGCTCCCGCGCACCCTCCCCGGGGCCCGCATCGGCGACGCGCTCGTGATCGGCGGCGCGGGCGCCTACTGCAGCGCCATGTGCTGCAAGAACTACAACTCCTTCCCCGAATCGGCGGAGGTGCTCCTCAGAAAGAACGGGGAAGTGCACCTGATCCGGAAACGCCAGACCCTGGACCAGATGCTCGCCAACGAGATGCTACTCTGACGCGCCGTGGTCCGGCCCCGGGAACCGCAGGTGCAGGTAGCCGATGCCGGCCGACATGACCGACGCCGCCAGGCCAATCAGCCACCAGGGAAGACCGGCCTGCGTGGCCGACAGGTTGCGCATGGCCAGGGTCAGCGTTTCGGGAATCCGCTCGGATGCCACCAGGACCGCCGACGCATTGAAGAGGAAATGCAGCAGGATGCCGTTCCAGAGCGAACGCGTCCGCCACACGACATACGTCAGCACCATCCCCGTCAACCCGGTCAACACCACCCGGTAGATGCTCAGATGAAACACGCCGAACAGGAGGCCCACCACCGGGATGAGCAGCCAGGCGGGCAGGCGTTTTTCGAGTCCGGAGAGGATCGCCCCGCGGAAGAGGATCTCCTCGCAGATGGCCGGGGAGACCGCGATCACCGCAAGAAGCACGACGAGATTTGTATCGTCCAGATGCATCAGTTGGAGGTACTGTTTTGCCATCTCCTCGGGCATGGGCAACACGTTGCTGTGCCAGATCCCCAATTGAAACGCCAGCACGAGCCACGAAAACGCGATCGCCACTACCGCCAGCGCGCCGTCCAGGCGGAGCGACCGCAACTGCAACGCACTCAACAGGTCCACCCGCAGATACCAGAGCAACGCCACCGTGGGCAGCGCGATCAGCAGCCATTCCGTGATGAGCAGGCCGCCCAGAATGTGCTTCGACTGGGCGTACACCCCCACGTAGAAGATCAACAACAGGATGACCGTGTACAACGTGATGGCCATCCCAACCGTCGGCTCGCTTCGCGGAGTAATGCGTGAGCGGCGCAGGGTCAACGGCACGCCCTTCTCCTCCGAAAGAATGACGTCCTCCCGCTGGAACAGCCAGGTCGCGCAAACAAGGGCGAGCAGGGCATACACACTCGTACTCAATAAGACGCTGAACACGGCCTCGGGCGTCGCGCGGTCGGTGAGCAGGTCGCGGAACAGCAGTCCGATGTTCACGATCGGAACAAACTGCAGCATGGCGCTGAGTTCCAGGCCGGGCATCCCCGCCAGGCCCGCCGGAATCGTAATCAGCAGAAAGAACGGCGTGACGTAATTCTGCGCCTCTTTGAAGGTCCGCGCCAGCACCGCCACCGACATCATCAGGGCCGACACAAAAAGCGCCAGCGGCACCAGCAGTAAAATCATCAACAGCGCCGTGCCCAGCGGAAACTGTACCGGCGCCTTCTCGGGCCCCACCTGCAGTTTCGTAAGCAGGTCGGACAGATGGAACGTGAACGTCATCGCCATGCTCGCGAGGTTCAGCAGCCCGGTCAGCATGCTGATGCAGAATACCGTCAGAAACTTTCCGCAGACGATCTCAAATTTGGTCACCGGGGTCGAGAGCAGGGTCTCGAAG
This sequence comes from Candidatus Hydrogenedentes bacterium UBA2224, assembly GCA_002348185.1. Taxonomy (GTDB): domain Bacteria; phylum Hydrogenedentota; class Hydrogenedentia; order Hydrogenedentales; family SLHB01; genus UBA2224. The sequence goes on from DDYW01000077.1 coordinate 11,661, forward strand.
GTGCCCCGTTCCTTTTCGCCCGCGGTGAGATCAACGGCCGGGTAAAACGCCCCGATCCCCACCATCAGCACCATGATCATCGGAAGCATCGCGGCGAGCAACGTGCCCACGATGCGCGCGGCCGGCGCTACGTTCATTTCCTGAAGTTTAAGCGGCGTCACAAAATCGAGCGTGATCCCCGCCTTGGCAAGACGGTCTTCCAGCAAGCGGGTCTGTGTGGTGCGAAACCCCTTGCTCAAGCGATGGGCGGCCTCCCGCGAGCGCGGCTCCGTCGAATCGTACTGGATGACGATGAGCAGCGAACCGCCCCGTTCCAGGACGTCTTCCGCCCGCTGTTTCACCACCACCACGGCATCCACGTCGCCGTCCAGCAGAGCGATCTCCGGCTCCTCCATCGTGACGAGTTCCACGCGGGGCAGTGCGGACACCCAACGGGCGACCGTCGGATCCTGGCCCGCCTTGACCGCGATGCGCGAGGTCGATTCCTCAACGCTGGAAATATGCATCAGCGCCACCTGCGACGTCACCACGAGCAGCGCGGGATAGAGGACGATGGGAATGCCGATCATGGCCAGCAGCGTGCGCTTGTCGCGCAGCATCACCACCAGCTCTTTAAAGAAGATCGCGCGAACCGTGCGCAGTTTCATGAGGGCACCGCATTGGCATCGGTGACCAGACGCACAAACGCGTCGGTCAGGTTAGTGGTGCCCGTCTTCTCGTATAGACTCTCCTTTGCGCCCGTGGCGAGAATCTCGCCATGGTGAATGAACGCCAGCCGATCGCAGAGGATCTCCGCCTCGGTCATGTAATGGGTCGAGAAAATGATGCTGCGGCCCGAGTGCTTCGCGTTCCGGATAAAGGTAAGAATGGTCTGGCACGTCATGATGTCCAGGCCCGTGGTCGGCTCATCCAGGATCAGCACCTCCGGGTCATGCAACAACACGCGGGCAATCGACACCTTCTGGCTCTGTCCGGTGGAAAGCGTGTCGCAGCGGCGGTCGATAAACTCCTGCATGCCCAGGATCTCGGCCAGTTCTTCCGTGCGCCGCTGAATCCGCTCCTTCGAGAGCCCGTGAAGGTATCCGAAAAAGCGCAGTTCCTCGCGCGCGGTCAGGCGCCCGTACAGTTTCGTGTTCCCGGAGAGAAAGCCGATGTGCTGCCGCACTGCGTCGGGATTCTGGTCGGTGCGCAGGCCCGCAATCCAGCAGTGCCCCGACGTGGGAACAATGATCGTGCCCAGCATCCGAAGCAGCGTGGTTTTGCCGGCCCCGTTGGGACCCAGCAGCCCGAAGATCTCCCCCGGCTCCACAGTGAGCGTGGCGCTCTTGACCCCTTCCACGGGCGCTGAGCGTGGGGGAAAGTACACTTTTCGCAGACGGTCCGTGCGGATCATGCCGAAGTCCAACTGCGGGTTTCAGAATGCTTCACGTGCGTATTTTTAGCACATCCATACCCGTTCTTCCAAATACCGTGAGGCCGTGTCAGGCGTTTCCGAGCAACGCCCGGCTGAAAGCCGCATTGCGTTTAAAATCCGCTTCCCGATCCCCAATCACTTTGGTTTCAAGCACCACCCACCCGGCGTAGCCGATGGCCCGCATCGCCTCCGCCACCGCGTTCATGTCCACCTCGCCCTCGCCAAGATACCCCTTATTGTCTTTAAAATGTATCTGGCAGAGGCGGTCCCCGAGCAGCCGGATCTCGCCGGGCACGTCATACCCGTTCGCCGTGGAGTTCCCCACGTCATAGTAGACGCGCACGGCGTTGCTCTTCACGCGCGCGAGAATGTCCAGGTTCTGCTCCGCCGAAAGGGTGTTCTCCAGTCCCAGAATCACCCCCGCCGTCTCGGCCTTCGGCGCCAGTTCCTTGAGCTGTCCAACCAGGGTATCGACGTCCCCGGCCTTCAGCGTTCCGGACTTGTCGCGCAGGTCGCCCTTGCCGAAAAACGCCATCAGCATGACTTTCGCGCCCAGGTCTTTTGTCCCGTCAATCGTCTGCTCGACCCATGCCATGGCCCGCGGATCGCTCACCATCGGAAACCCGTTCAACAAGCCCATCGCCACTGACGAAACCGCCACCCCGCGGGTTTCGGCCTGCTGTTTGTACGCCTGCCGGCGTTCCGCGTCCGCAATGGCCAGCACGTCGCCAGGATGAGCGTTGTCCGCCGCGGCCGAGACCTCGAGCCCCTCGAGCCCCACGGCCGCCGCCGCGGCCAGCCCCTCGGGACCCTGCGCGCCCAGCGACCAGTCACACGCGCTCAGGCGCAGGGCCGCCCTGGCCTCGCCCGCGAAAGCCCCGGAGAGCGCCACGCCTGCCCCCGCAATCTCAAACCCCGTCTGAACCATGAATTGACGCCGTGTTGTTCGCATGCGCACCAGCCCTTTCCTGCGTTGCCTGCCCCGGCCATGAACGGCCGCCCTGTGCAACGGACGGTTCATTTCGCAAATCACAATATCACAGGCCCGGCATGCGGACAATCGCGCGACCACGGGGACCTTGCGCCAGTGCGGAACCGGTGGCTATAGTGCCCGTGGCCGCTTCCAGGCGGCTTCGACCAGAAAGCCACACAGCACAGCGAGGAACCCATGCGAAATCCAGTAGCCATGATCACCGGGGCCAGCCGCGGGATCGGCCGCGGCATTGCCATCGAACTCGCCCGGCACGGGTACGACATCATCGGCACCGCCACCCGCCTCACCCCGGAAGACAGGGAAAGAGGGCTTTTCGAGGTCAGAGAGCGCGTCGATGAATTTGGGGTCCGATTCGTCCCGCTCGCCGGCGACATCGGCGAAACCGCCGACCGGAACCGGCTCGTGGAAGAGGCGTTCGCGGCGTTCGGGCACGTCGACCTTCTGGTCAATAACGCCGGTGTCGGCCTCCTCCAGCGGCTGGATATCCTCGAAACCACGGAGGAGAGTTTCGACCGGCTCATTCGAATCAATCTCAAGGGACCCTTCTTTCTGACGCAGGCCATCGCGAACCGGATGATCGGACAGGTAAAGGCGGGGACCTCCTATGTCCCCGCTATCGTCTTCATCACCAGCATATCGAGCAACACGGCAAGCCCCAATCGCGCGGAATACTGCGTCAGCAAGGCCGGGCTCAGCATGGCCGCCCAGACCTTTGCCGTACGCTTGGCCGAATTCGGAATCAACGTCTACGACGTCCGGCCCGGCATCATCGCCACCGACATGACCGCGCCGGTTACCGAAAAATACGACAAACTCATCGCCGAGGGCGTGCTGCTCCAGAAACGCTGGGGGACCCCCGAAGACGTCGGAAAAGCCGTCGCCGGTCTCGCAAAAGGGTATTTTCAGTATTCCACGGGCGCCGTCATCGAGGTAGGCGGCGGGTTCAGCGTCCTTCGTTTATAAGACCCAATCTCGACCGGAAGGCCTGCCGCGTTTCTGGCCGCCGCTCCGTGCGCGCCCCTGTTCCCGTTCTCCAAGAGCCCGGGCGGCTTTGACTTGAAGATTCCCAAACCGCTAAAATTCCGCGTCTGATTCTGGTCATTGCGGGCCGCATGGGTTCTGGATGCCTTCGCCTGACGGGCCCGTTTCCAATCTACAGCGCATTCAGGGAGATACCACGTGATAACGGTTCAGGAAGTCCTGCAGACCCTCAATGAGTTCTGGGCATCGCGCGGCTGCATTCTCTGGCAACCCTACCATACCGAAGTGGGCGCCGGCACCTCGAATCCCGCCACCTTTCTGCGCGTGCTCGGCCCGGAACCCTGGTGGGTGGCCTATCCCGAACCGAGCATCCGGCCCACGGACGGGCGCTACGGCGAAAACCCCAATCGCCTGCAGCACTACTATCAGTACCAGGTCATCCTGAAACCCTCTCCGCCGAACGTCCAGGAACTCTATTTGCAGTCCCTGGAAGCGCTTGGACTCGACCTCACCAGGCACGACTACCGCTTTGTCGAGGACAACTGGCAGAGTCCGTCGCTGGGCGCCTGGGGCCTGGGATGGGAAGCCTGGCTGGACGGCATGGAAATCCTCCAGTTTACCTATTTCCAGGAATGCGGCGGTCTCAAGCTCGACGTGCGCGCCTGCGAACTCACCTATGGCATCGAGCGCATCGCGATGTACCTTCAGGGCGTGGAGAGCGTGTACGACCTGAAATGGGCCCCTTCCGGCATCACCTATGGCAACATCTACCACGCCTCCGAGGTCGAGTGGTGCAAATACAATTTCGAGGCCGCCGATACGAGCAAGCTGCTCCACGTGTTCGACCTCTGGGAAGCGGAAGCCGCGCGCCTGCTCGAACTGGGGCTCATTATGCCCGCCTATGACCACTGCCTTCGCCTTTCGCATCTCTTCAACCTGCTCGACGCCCGGGGCGCCCTCTCCGTAACGGAGCGCGGCCGGTTTCTTCTCCGCTGCCGGGCGGTGGCCGAACGCTGCGCCAAGGGCTTCTTCGAACAGCGCCAGGAGAAAGGCTTCCCCCTGTGCCGCCTGCCCCGTCCGGGGAGCCAGCCCGACGCCACGCCCCTGCGGGCGGTTCCCGGCGCGTTTCAGGAACGCGACACCCTCCTGCTCGAGATCGGGGTCGAAGAACTGCCGCATTCCGACGTCAAAGCCGTGCGCGCCCAGCTCCCCGCGCTTCTCGACAAACTCCTCCAGGAAGAACGCCTCGACCACGGTACCGTCACGGTCTGGGTGACGCCCCGGCGCATCGTCGCCCGGATCGACGACTGCGTCTCGCGTCAGCAGGACCTCGTCGAGGAAGCCCGCGGCCCGGCCCGGAAAGCCGCCCAGGACGCCGAGGGCCACTGGACCGTTCCCGCGCGGAAATTCGCGGAGTCCCGAGGCGCCCGCGTCGAGGGCATCTATTTTCAGGAGCAGGGCAAGGCCGAATACTGTTTCGTCAAGGTCGAGCGGAAAGGGCGCCACATCACGGAACTCTTGTCCGGCATCGTCGCAAAACTGATCGGCGGCCTGCAGTTTGTGAAGTCGATGGGCTGGGAAGACAGCACGGTCACCTTCTCGCGGCCCATCCGCTGGCTCCTGGCCCTGCACGGCGCCAACCCGGTGCCGATTTCCTGGAAATTTGTCGAAGCAGGCGAGTTTGCCGGCGAGCGGTTCCTCCATTCCGGCGCCGTATCCTATGGCCACCGGCGGCTTGCGGCGGGCCCCGTCCACATCCCCTCGGCAAACGACTATCTCGCGGAGATGAAACGCCATTTCGTGCTCCCCGTCCGCGAGGAACGCATGGCCCGCCTGCGCGGCGAAGCCGAAAAAATCGCCTCCGCGCAGGGACTCCGTCTCGAAGAAGATGACGAGTTGTTCGAGGAGATCATCGACATCACCGAATGGCCCGAACCCATCCTGTGCAGCATTCCTGAAGACGCCCTCGTGCTGCCCGAGGAGATCGTCATCACGCCCATGAAGGTCTATCAGCGCTACATCCCTCTGCGGGAGGCCCAGGGCGCCCTCAGCAGGTATTTCCTCGCCATCGCCAACGGCGAACACGGCGACGGGGGCCGCGCCACCATTCGCCGCGGAAACGAGCGCGTCCTCAACGCGCGCCTGCGCGATGCCCGGTATTTCTGGGACACCGATACGCGTAAGCCCCTGCGCGAGTTCGCGGCCAGCCTGTCCCGGGTTCTCTTTCACCAGAGACTCGGCTCGGTTGCCGACAAAATTGCCCGGCTCCACACGCTGTACGCGGCGCTCAAGGGCGTCCTGCCGACCCTAGATGACGAGGCGATGGCACAGGTCCTGAACCTCATGAAAGCCGACCTGACCACGCAAATGGTCTTCGAATTCGATTCCCTCGAGGGCGTGGTCGGCATGCTCTATGCCCGCAAGGAAGGGCTTCCGGAAGACATTGCCCGGGCACTCTTCGAACATCGCCTGCCCCGGCGCGCGGGCGACAGCCTCCCCAAAACGCCGCTGGGAATCGCGGCCGCCGTGCTCGACCGCATCGATACTCTCGCCGGGTATTTCGGCATCGGCGTCCGCGTCAAGGGCACCAGCGACCCCTTCGGTCTCCGCCGAAACACCCTGGCGTTGCTCTCAATCGTCCAGGAAGAAGGCCTGGACCTTGACCTGGAAGACGCGTTCCGGTCTGCCCTCACGGTGTATGGCGAGGTTCTCAGCGAACCCGGCGCCGCCGTCGAGGCCTTTCTCCAGTTTGCGGCAGACCGTCTCGCCGTCATCAACCGCGAAAAGGGCATTCCGTACGATCAGGTGGCGGCCGCTATCGCATCGCACGGCCGGCGCCCCGTCCAGGTTCGCAGATGCCTCACCGCGCTCGGCCGTCTGGATGAACAAAACGTACAACTGCTCGCCGAACAGACAAAACGCATCCAGCGAATCGCCCTGGACCCCGCCCCGGACATCGACCCCGCCCTGCTTGAGGACAACGAGAAGGCCCTCTACGCCTTGACGGGCAGCCCCGGCGCCGCGGTCCGGGACCGCGTGGCGTCGGGCGCGTTCGACGATGCGTTCTCCGAGGTCCTGTCGTGGATGCCCATCATTGAGGCCTACTTTGAGGAGGTCTTCGTCAACCATGACGACGCGCGGATTCGCCGGAACCGCCACGCCCTCCTGAACGCGGTCTTCAACGCCATCACCGCCGTGGCCGACCTCACGCAGATCGAAAAGAAGGAGACGCCCGCGGAATGAACGGCCAGACTGCCGGTGCGAAGATCGATTACGACCAGATCGCGCGGCGGTATGACTCGTTCCGGGGAGGACGGGGGCCGTATCTCGAGCTCCTGGTCGAGCTGGCCGCGTCGCTTGGCGCGCGGCGGATCCTCGAGGTCGGCGCCGGCACCGGCAACAACACGCTCGCGTTTCACGCGGCGGCGCCTTCCGCGTCGCTTTTTGCGTGCGATCTTTCGTGCGGCATGATTCAGCGGGCCCGGGAGAAGGAGGCCCCCGGCGCCTGGCTCCGCGCGGACGCCCACCACCTGCCGTTTACTGCGCAGTCCTTCGATTTCTGCTTCGGCTGCTATATGCTGCATTACATTCACGACCTGGCCGCCTTTACCGGTGAATGCAGCCGCGTGCTCGCCGCCGGCTGCGTGGCCTTTGTCACCGCATCGCACGAGTTCATCGACCGGCACCCCATGAACCGCTATTTCCCCAGTTTCGCCGCGGTCGACAAAGCCCGGTTCCCGTCCATCGACCTGCTGAAGGCGGCGTTGGCCGCCGCCGGATTTCAGGACGTCTGTGAGAAAAGAATGGTCGTTGCGCAAGGCCCCATCGGTCCGGATTACCTCAAGCGCGTCGAAAACCGCTTCATTTCAACCTTCGACCTCTTGTCCGAAGATGAATTCAACACGGGCCTGGCCCGGCTTCGCGCGGACATTCACGCCAGGGGCCGCCTCGATGTGATGAGCGAGTGGGAAACCGTCGCCGTGTGGGCGCGAAAGGGACCCGGGTGAAGGACCGCCGGCGGAAAAAGCGCCGCGTTCGCAAACGCGACTGGTCCGAAACGGATCTCGACGCGGAAAAACGCCAGCCGCGCCGCTTTTGTGGTCTGGACGTGGGTTTGGGGGCCGAAGCCGCGGACATCGGTGAACGCTTCGAGGACATCCAGCCCAATGGTACGGTCATTTCACCGTACGGCGTTCTGGCCTTCGTGGAGTTCGACGGACGCGAGCGGCTCTGCCGGGTCGCGGACCGCCTGTGCGTCGGCGGCACGTCTATTCTGGCGCCCGGCGACCGGGTGCGCGTCGATGCGCTCCCGGATGATCCGTGCGTGTCTGCGGTTCAGCGCCGGCGAAGCAAGCTGAGCCGTCCCGCCACCAAAGGCCAGCGCGAACAGGTCATTGCCGTCAACGTGGACCATATCCTCTGCGTGGTCGCCGTCGCCCAGCCGCGGTTCAAGGTGGGGGTGCTGGACCGTTTTCTGATCGCGGCCGACATCGGGCATATCCATCCCATTGTAGTCGTCAACAAGACCGATCTGGCCGAAGAACCGCCGCGCGAATTCGATGTCTACCGCGATCTGAATCTCCCCGTCATCTTCACCAGTTGCGAGACGGGAGAGGGGATCGACCGCTTGCGAACGCACCTCGAGAACTCCGTATCCGTCCTCGCCGGCCAGAGCGGGGTCGGCAAGACCTCGTTGATCAACTGCCTCCACCCGGATATTGCCCTCGAAACACGCGAGGTGAGCGACTACAACGAGAAGGGACGCCACACCACCACGACCTCGCGCCTGTACCACCTCGCCAACGGCATCGACATCATCGACACCCCCGGCATACGCCAATTGGGCGTCTGGGATCTCACAAAAGAAGAGGCGGCGCTGTATTTCCCCGACATCGCCGCCCTGGGTGAACACTGCAGGTTCCGCGATTGCAGCCATACCCACGAGCCCGGCTGCGCTGTTCGGGAAGCCCTCGAAACCGGCGCCCTCGCCGCCGTGCGCTACAGATCGTACTGCCGGATCCGCGACAGCCTCGACTCCAAGAACCCCTGGGCCTGACGCGCGTTTGCTCGTCGGGCGCCCCTCCGGGGCTGTATCCGGATCGGGTGCGGGACCACTCCGGTGTGGGACTCCGCGGGCCGCGGGATCACCCGAACGGGGACACGTTGTCGCGCCGGGGACGGCGCTTGGAACATGTCCCCGTTCTTCGTCCAGAAGACAATGCAGGCGAGACGCCTGCGCTACAAGACAAGAATGCAGGCCGGGCCGACACGACTGGGTGTCGCCGTGCGAACCGGAGGGCAGCCACGGGGGGCTGCCCCTACAATACAAAGGGCATCGGGGATGGCCAGCCCCGCTGACACTGCAATTGAGACCCCGGCGACCCCGGAACGGGGTCCAATTTGCGTAGCCATGGGCGCAGCCCGTGGATCGGGCACGGCCCCCTATCCCAACCCCTGAATAGGGGTTGAACAACCCCTGCAAATCTGTTCAACCCCATTCGGGGTTGGTTCGTTTGGTGCGCATGATCCATGGGCTGCGCCCATGGCTACTCAAATTCGACACCTTCGGTGTCGCTCGAAAAGGGGACGACGCCGGGTTCATGGGCTTCGTCCGCGGCCTCGACCCCTGGGGAGTCGTTGAGGGTGCGGCGTCCACACGGTCCACCAGGTCCACACAGTCCACAAAACGCGCGACAGTGCCTGAACGGAATGCTTGAGGGCGGGAGAGAGGCCCTGCAAACAGCGGAACGGCGGCCTCCGAAGAGGACCGCCGTTCGCTGTGCTGCCTGTGCCGTTGTCCCGATTAGCCGAGAGGAGTCGAAGCCACTGTGGCGGTTGCGCCAGTATTCTCGAACCGAATCACCCCCGATTCGTCCAGGAAGAAGGTCCGGCGGCCCGACTGCGGGCTCTGCGGATCCGCATTGCAGGTGTACGTTGAAGGGGCGCCGCCACCACCGGCGACTGCGTTCAGGGTGAAGTTGTAGCCGTGCTTCGAGCCGGCGGCCAACACTTCGTCGATGTACCCCGGTACCCCCGCTACGCCGTCAGGATCCTCAAGCTGCGCCAGCGTGCCATAATCCCCCACGCCGTCGCCGTCGGCATCCTGATAGCACGCCGCCTGGAAGCTCACTTCGCCCGCGGAAATCGTGCGAAGCGAACCGATCGCGCCCGCTTCGTTAGCGCTCATGCGCGAACGCAGCAGGCTCGGGATAGCAATCGCCGCGATAATCGCGATAATCGCTACGACGATCATCAACTCAATCAATGTGAAACCAAGATTCTTCTTCATGTCTGTGCCCTCCATTGAGCGTCCCATCACCAGGCCCGTCGCCAGGCCGCCATTCCCTCACGTGTCGGTATTCGCTTTCGCAACATGCGTGCCAATTTGGGCGAGGGCTCCTAATATCTTGCGCGCCAGTCAGATACAAGATGGACACCCCGCTCCCCGCCACCCCGGCCGGCCGTGGACCGCTACGCAGCGCGGCACCAAGTGACAATTTTTGTCAGCCGGACCCCGCAAATGCCGCGCAGGAACATGCGGAAAATCGTATCCAGTACCGAAAAACTTCCAGCGTGCGCCCGGCGCAAGCGCCAAGTTCAACAAAGCGGGGTCTTGCCCGGTCGGAAATCACGCGGTTTACCGGGCCGGATTCTCCCGAAAGCTTGCCCCGGATTTGCCGGTCTTGTAATATGAGTTCCACGGGGCAATTCACCCCGGGATGACGAGGCGAAGCGGACTCCCAGGAGACCGGCGGGGTCGTTTCCCTCAAGAATATGAACAAGAATACGAATACCGGTACGGTAGGGTCTCAGGGGTCTGCAGCAATGGTTGCACAGTCTCTAGGGATTTGTGTGGGTGCCTCTACCATCAGCGTGGTCCGTTTGCGGCAGGGAGCGCTGGGCGCCGAGGTGGTTTCCGCAACGACCCGGGCCCATGACGGCAACCCGCGAGGCACCCTGCAGAAGCTCCTCGCCGAGATCGCGGATCTGGAGACCCTGCGCATCGCCGCCACGGGCCGTAAGTTCCGCAAGTTTCTTGAGTTATCGACCCTGTCGGAACCCGAAGCCGTCGAACGGGCGGTCGCCCACACGTTTCCCGGCGCGCACCCCTATCGCGTCGTCATCAGCGCGGGAGGGGAGACCTTCATGGTCTACCATCTGGATGACGACTGCCGCATCCAGGGGATCTATACGGGCAACAAATGCGCGTCCGGCACGGGCGAGTTCTTTCTGCAGCAGCTCGGGCGCATGGACATTTCCCTCGATGAGGTCGAACGCATGCCGCAACCGGAAACGTGGCACAAGGTGTCCGGACGCTGTTCGGTATTCTGCAAGAGCGACTGCACCCATGCCCTGAACAAGGGCGTCCCCAAGGCGCAGGTCGTGGCCGGGCTTTCCCGCATGCTTGCCGGGAAGATCGTCGAGCTGCTCAAGAAACTCCCGAAAACCTCCGCGCTGCTCATTGGCGGGTGCAGCCGGAACGCCTCCATGGTGCATTACCTCAGGGAACGCATCGGCGACCTGTGCATCCCGGAATCGGCCCCGTGGTTTGAGGCCCTGGGCGCGGCGGTATGGGCCCTGGAAAACGAGGTCAAGCCCATCACCAGCGCCGATGCCGTCATGACCTTCCGCAGGTCAACCCTCTCGTTTCTCAAACCCCTGAATGCCTTTCGGGACCAGGTGGAATTCCGCCATCACCCCCGGGGGCGTGCCGAGGCAGGCGACAAGACCATCGCAGGCCTCGATGTCGGGTCCACCACCACGAAGGGCGTCGTGATGCGCTGCCGCGACAAGGCCATTCTGGCCGCGGAATACCTGCGCACCAACGGCGACCCCGTCGGCGCGTCGCGCAGGGTCTACGCGAGCCTCGCCGCGCAACTCGACGCCCCCATCGACATCGCCGGCCTGGGTGTAACCGGGTCCGGACGCCAGATCGCGGGACTCCACGCGCTCACCGAGGGCGTGATCAATGAGATCATCGCCCATGCCACCGGCGCCCTGCATTTCGACCCCGAAGTCGACACCATCTTCGAAATTGGCGGGCAGGACGCCAAGTACACCTACATCACCAACGGCGTGGCCTCCGATTACGCCATGAACGAAGCGTGCAGCGCGGGTACCGGCTCGTTCCTGGAGGAATCCGCCAAGGAAAGCCTGGGCATTCCGGTGACCGAAATCAGCCGCACCGCGTTTGAGGGCCAGGCGCCCCCGAACTTCAACGACCAGTGCGCCGCCTTCATCGGCTCGGACATCAAGGGCGCCGCCCAGGAAGGCGTTCCCGTGCCGGATATCGTCGCGGGACTGGTCTACTCGATCTGCATGAACTACGCCAATCGCGTGAAAGGCAACCGCCCGGTGGGGCGCAAGGTATTCATGCAGGGCGGGGTCTGCTACAACGAAGCCATTCCCGTCGCCATGGCCGCTCTTACCGGTAAACCGATCATCGTGCCGCCCGAACCCGGCTTAATGGGCGCCTTCGGCGTGGCGCTCGAGGTCGAGCGCCGCATCGAAGACGGCCTGATTCCGCCCCAGGCCTTCGACCTCAATGAACTGGCCGGCCGGAAAGTCGCGTATCTGAGCCCGTTCATCTGCAACGGCGGCAGCGACGGGTGCGACCTCGCCTGCGAGATTGCCCGCATCGAAATCGACGAACAGGTCTTTCCGTTCGGCGGGATCTGCAACCGCTATGACAACCAGTTGCGCAACCGGCGCATCGACGCCGCCAGCCTGAATCTGGTCGTTCAGCGCGAGCGGCGCCTCTTCCGCGACCTGGCGCCCGGAAGCGAACCGGACTCCCGGCCGACCGTGGGCCTGAACCGCTCGTTCATGACCCACAGCTGCCTCCCGTTCTACCGGCGGTTCTTCGGCGATCTCGGATTCCGCATTGTGCTCCCGGAAGAACCCGACCCGAACGGCATCGACCAGCAGGGGGCGGCGTTCTGCTTCCCCGCGGAACTTGCCCACGGATATGCGGCCTCGCTCCTCGCCCTGAAGCCCGATTACGTGTTTCTTCCCCACATCGGCGGCGTGCACACCGCCGGCGCCTCGGACCAGGCCTGCACCTGTGTCTTTGTTCAAGGCGAACCCTATTACCTCAAGGCCGCCTTTCCCGAATTCGATGCGCCGCACGTGCTCCAGCCGCACCTGGACTTCTCGAAAGGGCTCGAGCCGAACCGCGCGTCCCTGGAACGTCTGGCCCCGGCGCTGAACCGCGACCCGGCAGAGATCACCAGGGCCGCGGAAGCCGCCTGGGCCGAACAGGCCGCGTTTTCCGACGATCTGCGCCGGATGGGCCGCGAACAACTCAGCCACCTCGAGAACGACCCATCTCTCACCGGCATTGTGCTGTTCGGGCGGCCCTACAACACGTTCGCGCCCGAGGCCAACAAGGGCATCCCGGCCAAGTTCGCTTCGCGCGGGGTCTGCATCCTCCCGTATGACATGCTGCCGTGCGACGACCAGCCCCTCCCCGACGACCACAACATGTACTGGGGGACCGGACAGGCCCTCTTGCGCGCTGCGCGGTTCGTGAAAGACCATCCCCAGCTCTTCGGCGCCTACATCACCAACTTCTCCTGCGGGCCCGATTCGTTTCTCATCACCTATTTCCGCGACATCATGGGGCGCAAACCCTCCTTGACCCTCGAGCTGGACAACCATACCGCGGATGCGGGTATCGAGACCCGCGTCGAGGCCTTCCTCGACATCGTCCACCATTTCCGCCACATCGGACGCCAGTCCCGGGCGGGCGGCGCCCCGTCCAGAAGACCGTTTCAGCCAGCCGCCGTGGAATACCGCAACCGCGCCGCGGGCATCCGGTGCTCGTCGGGGGAATGGGTCCCCCTCAGCGATCCGAGGGTCAAGGTCATCATTCCCGCCATGGGCCGCTACGGTACGGCCCTCGTTGCCGGCGCTTTCCGCCGGGGTGACGTCCAGGCCGAGCCGCTTCCTTCGGCCGACGAGGAGACCCTCAAACTGGGCCGGGCCCACTCCACCTGCAAAGAGTGCCTGCCCCTCCAGACCACGATCGGGTCACTGGTGCAGTATCTGGAGCGGCGGCCGCCCGGCGAGATTACCGCCTACTTCATGCTGAGCACCGATGGACCCTGCCGGTTTGGCCAGTATCACGTTTTTTCGAAGGGGTTGATTGAGAAACTCGGCATTCCCGATATGGCCGTCCTGTCGTTGACGACCGCCAATGGCTATGCGGGCCTCGGCGACCGTTTCGCCCTGACCGCATGGCTCGGCGTCATTACCGGCGACCTGTTCGACGACATGTACTCGATGATTCTCGCCGCTGCGGTAAACCCCGCCGAAGGCGTGCGCATCCTGGCTGAAGAGCACAAGGCGCTCGTCGCCGTCATGCACAAAGGATGGCCCGCCGTTGCGCGCCAACTGTCGCGCACGGGAAAACGGCTCGGCACGGTCGTTCTCAAGAAACCCTGCCGCGAAGTTCCCACCGTCTCCCTGATCGGCGAAATCTACGTGCGCCGCGATCCCATCTCGCTCCAGGGCCTCGTAGAACATCTCGCGCACGAAGGCATCGCCGTGCGCACCGCGCAGACCAACGAATGGATCAAGTACCTGGACTGGCTGGCCCAGGCAGGCATCGACGGCGAACGCTCAATGGCGTTCTGGCTGCGCTACTGGGTGAAGCGCTATCTCGACCAGAGCGTGCGCAAGCGTCTCGCGCTCTCCAACCTCTTCTATTGCGACGGACTGGATGTGGGCCCCATCGTCGAGGCCGGTTCCCGGTTCATCTCCCCGCGTCTTACCGGCGAGGCCATTCTCACCGTCGGCAACGCCCTCCACGAGATTCTCCATCCCTCGTGCGGCATCATCTCCATCGGCCCGTTCGGCTGCATGCCCTCGCGCGTCGCGGAGTCGATCCTCTCCGAAAAACTGACCACCACCGAAAAACGCGCCATCGCCCGCCACAACGGCCACGCATCATGGGACGCGCTGCTGGAAACCCATCGCAAACTGCCCTTCCTCGCGATTGAGACCGACGGCAATACTTTCCCGCAGATCATCGAGGCCCGCCTCGAGGCGTTTCTCCTCCAGGCCCGCCGCCTGCACGTCCGCCTCAATGCGGCAAGCCCCGGCGCGTGAGAGTTTCACCCGGCAGCGGGAAGCGTTACGCGCCAACCGGCGGCGATGCGGCCGTCGCCGCGGCGCCGTTGTTCTCAAAGCGGAGGACGCCGGATTCGTCGACAAAGAAGGTCCGCCTGCCGCTCTGCGCGCTTTGAGGATCCGCGTTGCATGAGAACGTCGGCGGATTGCCACCGCCCCCCGCAACCACGTTCATCGTGAAGTTGTACCATTGTTTAGACCCGCTGGCCAAGGTCTCGTCGATGTATCCGGGCACGCCCGCCGCACCGTCCGGATTCTGGAGCTGGGCAAGCGTGCCATAGTCGCCTACACCGTCCGAGTCCGCGTCCTGGTAACACCCCGCCTGGAAGCTAATCTGCCCGGACGACAGCGTACGCAACGAACTGATGGCCGATGCCTCGTTTGCGGAAATCCGGGCGCGCAGCAGACTCGGGATGGCGATCGCCGCGATGATCGCGATGATGGATACCACAATCATCAGCTCGATCAGCGTGAACCCTGCTCTCGTCCTCATGCTCAAAACCTCCCCGTTGAACGCGTTCGTTCAGCTGACTCTGCCTTCCTCTGTAAACGCAATTGCAGTGCCAATGCCCGCGGCAGCTGCAATGTCTTTCATCCCATGACCTTGGACTGCCCGACGCGCCCGCCCGGCACCATGAGGCTCGTAAAAAGCGATGAATTCCCGGCAGAGTGACAGACTATTCTCCGCCCGCTTGCCGTCGTCTTCCACAGGTGAGGGAAACTCCTGCGGGCTGAAGGGATTCTTGTGTCTGGGTGTGCCCTCCCGAAGCGGCTGCCACAATTGAGGGCACCACAACATTTGGGGGGAGCCCGGAGCGCAGCGGCGCGCAATGGGGCGGCCCACGGGCCGCCAATGTAAGTATTCGCCCAGCAAACACTTACACCGACGCCGCAACTGTTTGCTTCTCCCGAAAGAGTACCTTCCCTTGTGGTAAACGTTGTGATATACTTGAAAATACCACAATATGTTGGGTAGATGAGGGCGTCTTGAACGGAATCAAACGAAAAGTGCATTTTGTCGGCGTCGGCGGCATCGGTATGAGCGGCCTCGCCGAAATCCTCCTGAACCTGGGCTATGAAACATCAGGTTCGGACTTGCAGGCCACCGCCATCACGGACCGCCTGGTCCAGTGTGGCCTTCGCTTTCACGCGGGCCACGATGCGTCCCATGTGGGCGAGGCCCAGATTGTGGTCGTTTCGGAGGCCGTACCCAGAGACAACGTTGAAGTGCTGGCCGCGCGGGACCGCGGCACGCCCGTGCTTCACCGGAGCGAACTGCTCGCCGACTTGATGCGCCTGAAGCCGAACGCCATTGCCGTGGGCGGGACCCACGGCAAAACGACGACCACCTCCATGATCAGCGCCATGTTCGAACGGGCCAATTTCGGCGCAACCAGTATTGTGGGCGGCATCCTCCACCGCAGCGGCACCAACGCGCGATGGGGCACCGGCGAGTACCTCGTCGCGGAAGCCGATGAGCACGACGGCTCGTTCCTGCGCCTGCATCCCACCATCAGTGTCGTGACCAGCATCGACGCGGAACACCTCGAGTACTACGGCACGCTGGACCGCATCAAGCGGGCGTTCGTCGATTTCTGCAACGTGGTTCCGTTTTACGGATACTCGATCCTGTGCTGGGATGACCTCAATTCTCGCGATATCTTGAATGAGATCGACAGCGTCTGCCTCACCTACGGACTGGAACAGGGCGCCTCGCTGCGCGGCGTCAATGTGCGCTGGAGCGAAGGCAACCTGCGCGCGCCCATGTCGCGCCGGCTCGCGGAACTGCGCACCTCCATCGGCGTGATCAGCGACGATGAGCGGCTGGGGGTTACCGGAGAGCTGGGCACCCTCGAGGTAAAGGCGCTGGGCGTGCACAACGTGCGCAATGCCCTCGCCGCCTGCTGCGTAGGGCTCTGCCTCGGCCTCAAGTTCCCGCATATCGTCGATGGGCTGCGCATGTACGACGGCGTGCGGCGGCGGCTGCAGGTCTGCGGCGAAGAGCGCGGCGTCCTCGTGGTTGAGGATTACGCGCACCATCCCACCGAAATCGAAAGCACTCTGGAAGCCGCGCGCTGGATTCGTCCCAATCGCATTATCGCGGTCTTTCAACCGCATCTCTTCAGCCGCACCAAGTTCTTCTGCGAGCGTTTCGCGGAGGTCCTCGCCACGGTGGATCGCGCCATTGTCACGGACATCTATCCATCCCGGGAACAACCGATGCCGGGCGTCGATTCGGGCCTGATTGTTGACGCGGCCCGGCAGCAGGGCGCGGAGAATGTGCAGCTGGTGAACGATATGTTTGCGGTGCCGGGTCTTATCGCAGGGGATCTGCAGCCCGGTGACCTGGTTCTGATCCTGGGCGCCGGGAACATCAACCAGGTGGCCGAGCCGCTTCTTCAGGAGCTGGCGAAACAGGCATGAAAGAACGGGCTCCCAACGAACGCGCCCCCAGACGCAGAAAGCGCCCTCACCCCGCGCTGACCTACCTCAGCCCCGTCGTAAAGTTTGTGGCCTTTTCGTGTCTGCTGTGGGGGGGCGGCTACGGCCTGGCGCATTATCTCCGCGAATCTCCCAATTACCGGATCCAGCACATCCTCGTGCAGGGAGCGTCGATCCTCAGCCCCGACACGATTGTCCAGGCCTCGCAAGTCTCCCGGGCCGACAACATCTTTTTCCTGGATCCCCGGGTGATCGCTGAGCGCGTGCAAGCGCTGCCCCGCATAAAGTCCTGCGCCGTGACCCGCATCTTCCCGGACGTTATCGCGCTCGCGATTGAAGAACGCCTCGCCGTGGCCACCCTCGTCGTCAACAACCGCACGTACGAGATTGACGCATCGGGTGTCATTCTCGAAGAAGTGCCGGCCGGCGCCCCCTATGTCGGCCCGCTCCTGGCCCTCCACCCGCCCATCAGCACAGTCGCGCCGGGCGAACCGGTCGACCGGCCCGAACTCGCCGAGGGACTGGCCGTATGGAAGGCCTACGCAGCGACCCGCATGGCGGCCGTCACCCCGGTCGACGAATTGGCCGTGTATGACGACAACGACATACGGATGTATTGCGCGACGCTGCCGTTCGAAATCCGGTGGGGGCGCGGCGATTATGATGTCCAGGCCCGGCGCCTGGACATCCTCTGGCAGGAACTGGAGGGACGCCTGCCCTGTACGGAGTATCTGGACCTTCGCTTTGGTCGGGATCTGGCCTGTAAATGAATGCTCGTGCCTGCAAGGGGTGGTTTTTGAGGCTACCGCGCGTGGCAGCGAGGCCGGCAAGCGGCCGCGGCCGCACGCAACCGTTGGGGAGAACGAACCATGGTCATCGGGATGTCAGACGAATATCAGACCTTTGAAGATCGCGCCGTTATCAAGGTGTGCGGCATCGGCGGCGGTGGCGGCAACGCCGTCGGCCGGATGATCGAGGCTGGACTCAAGGATGTCGAGTTCATCACCTTCAACACCGACGCGCAAGCGCTCAAAAACTCTCCCGCCGGAACCCGCCTCCAGATTGGCTCCGGGGTCACCGGAGGACTCGGCTCGGGCGCCATACCCGAGATCGGCCAGAAAGCCGCCCTCGAAGACCGGGAACGCATCGCCGAAGTCCTGCGCGGCGCCGACATGATTTTCCTGACCGCCGGCCTCGGCGGCGGCACCGGCACGGGCGCCTCGCCTATCATCGCCGAGGTGGCCCGGGAAACCGGCGCATTGACCGTGGCGATCGTCACCCTCCCGTTCAGTTTCGAAGGCCCCCAGCGCCAGGAGAACGCGTTGAAGGGCCTCGGCGGTCTCGAAAAGTACGTCGACACCCTGATCGTGGTCCCCAATGACCGGGTCGCCTCCCTCTGCCAGAACAACATCTCGTTCCTCAACGCCTTCCGCCTGGCAGACGAGGTGCTGCACAACGGCGTGCGCGCCATCTCCGAGCTCATCACAGTGCCAGGCCTGATCAACCTCGATTTTGCCGACGTCCGAACCGTCATGCAGGCGCGTGGCCGCGCCCTGATGGGAATCGGAAAGGCGGAAGGGGAAAACCGCGCCGTATGCGCCGCGGAGAAGGCCATCATCTGCCCGCTGCTCGAACAATCGAACATCGAAGGCGCCATGGGCGTCATCGTCAATATCACCGGGGGATGCGACATCGGCATGCGCGAAGTGCAGCAGGCGGTCTCCACGGTTCAAAAATCGGCTCATCCCGATGCGAACATCATCTTTGGCGCCGTGGTCATCGACGAAGAGCGTCCGGAGCTTCAGGTCACCGTCATCGCGGCGGGATTTTCCCCGGCAACGGCTGCCCGGCGTGAACCGCCGCAATTGATGCCCGTGCTGGAGACCGCGCTGCCCTCGGAGGATCAGAACGTTCCTGACCCCTTCGACCGTCTCGACGAACCCGGCGAAAGCGAAGAGAGTTCGGTTCTTGCGAGTCCCGGGTTCGCCGAGCCCGTGCCGGCCGCCGAATTCAGGGCCGTGGCGCCTGACCTGGCGGCGTGCCCGCCCGAGATACCGGCGAAAGCACACCACGCCGCCCCGGAGCGCGCCCACGCCGGAAGCCCGGACACCGAACCCGAGATTCAGTACCTGTTTCCGGAACAGCCGGCCGAAACTGCCGCCGAGACCTCCTATAATGCGGCGGGCCGCGTCCCCAGGGACGAAGCTGAAGACCTCGACATCCCCGCGTTCATGCGGCGCAGGAAGAAGAGCTGAGCCCTGACCGGGCCTTCGTGCATGCCGGACACGGCGCCATAGAGTAGAATATCGGAAGGCAGCCTGAATACCACAGATGAGACATTTCGACACCGGGGCGGAGGACGGGTGAGATGGTTGCTCGAGTGACGGGCGGGCTCGCGATTGCGGCGCTCATTCTGGCATCGGCCGCCAGCGCCGGCATCGTCGAGTTCCAGTGGCATTTGCGGCGAACGCTCAGAGATGAGGGCTCCACAGCGCTGGACTGCCAGCGCGCCATCGCCCAGTTCCTGGGAACATCAATCCGTCTCTCCGACGGCATGCTCGTGAATGGTGAAACGGTTGCCGTGAAAACCGCCGCCTTGCCGGTGCCCCCTGACCGGATTGACGCGTCCGTGCTCCGGGCACAGGCCATTACCGTTTCCGCGACCGGCTCCCTGCCCCTGACGCTTTCGGTACCGTTCCCCGCAGAAGGGAGTAGCATCGCCGTCTATCGCCGGATCGGCGAAGATCTCTACATGCGCGTGCCGCTCGCGCCGGGAACGCGCTTCGGTTTCCTCGAATTCCTTCTGGACTACCCGGACGAATACGTTGTGACGGAGGAAGTGGATGAGGAGGTCCCGGAAACGCCCCTGCCCGGGCCCCGGCCAACCGGCGACTTCTTTGATTTCACCCCCGTCTCCGCGGCGCCCGAGGCCAAGGCCGCGTGGGACTTCTATCCCATTGCACCCGAGACCATCGCGGGCCCTGTGCCGTTGATCCTCGTCCACGGCATGGTCAGTGACCACTGGACCGATTTCGCGCACTGGGCCGAGCACAGCGACGAGGCCACCGCCTTCCGCGCGCATTTCCAGCTCTGGAATTTCAGCCATCCCGGGACCGGCGTGACGGCCCCCATCGGATTCAGCAGCACGTATCCGTCGTTCTCCGAGAGTGTCGTCGCCTATCTGGCACGCTTTATCGAGAACGCGGAGACCCACGGCGTCGAACTGGAAGGGAAACGATATCTCTTTCCCTCGGGACCATACGCGATGCTGACCCACAGCGCGGGGGGACTCAAGGCCCGCGCCTTCCTCGTAAACTATCCCGAGCACGCGGAACGAGTATTTGCCGTCGTGACTCTGGCGTGTCCGCACATGGGCACGCCCTGGGGAACGCCGGAATGGGTCCGGCACACGCTTTCCGGAATCGGCTTCACCCGGGAGTTTATCGGTGAGAAGATCTTCCAGGGGCTCTTGGCCGAGCTGGTGCTCAACGGCTATTTCAACATTCAGCGGCAGGGCGATCTGGACGTGGGGTGGGCCAACTTCGACGCGGCCGGCGGGTTTGGCATCCCCACCCGCAGCTTCCGGGCCTGGTTCTGGCCCTGGAACCTGCGCGACATCACCCTCTCGCCGCGGGACGCCAATCTCACCTACGCGCGGGAATTGACCGGCATCGCGGATGAGACCTTCGAACCGGCCGAGCTGTGCGACACCTATTGTGGCGGACTTGACCTGATTACGCCCGCTGAACGGGGCGGCATGCACCTGGACAAGTTCTTTGTCTACGCCGGGTACATTGACGCGGTTGATGACCTTACGCGCGCCCTGAACGGCTCGGCGCCCGACGACCACGAAAACCGCTACACCATGAACAGCGGCCTTCGGCTGGTCCAGCAGCTCATGAGCACCGCGGAATCCGCCGGCGCATCTTATCCCATTGGAACATACCGGGTTGGGGATGGATTCGTCCCCCTGCAAAGCCAGCTTCTGCTGGATGGGACCGAGACCGAACGGCTCTACGAAACCCAGGTCATCCGAGGACGGGAAATCCCCGTGTTCCCGACGAGGCTGCGGGAAGACCTCCTCCGCGCGCACACCCTGGCCCTGCCCGAACGGATTCGCATTCTGAAGGGATGGAGCCACCTCGACACCATCACGGGGCGGTACCGCCCGGAGTCCAGCCAGAGCGAGCTGTTTCCGCGCGTGGTGGAGGATTTGCTCAGCGTCCTGCCCGCGCCCCAGTAATGATTTTTCCACCTTTTGCAACCGGAATCACCGCCAAGGCATAATAATCTCTATCAATCCGGAGGAGCATGCCTTCGGATGCTCAACTGAGGAAAGGAGCAGCGGTCACGATGAGGTGGAGTTTGCTGGCGGCAGGAATTCTCTTGGCAGGCGTCGTATGCATGGCGCTGGCAGCGGAAGCACAGGAATCCGAAGCTCCGGCGACAGAAGAGGTTGCCGTAACGCCGGTGGCGGAAACCGCACAGCCTGAGCAGCTCACGCTCGCCGTCATGATCCGCGAGGGCGGATGGATCCTTTACGTCATCATCGGCTTGAGCGTCATTACGTTCATCATGCTGATCTACTTTTTCTTCACCATCACGCCCGCGCGTGAAGTGCCTCCGAATCTCTTAAAGCGCGCGCTCAGCCAGATTCGCGCCGGCGACCTGCGCGGCGCCTATCAGATGTGCGACGGCCGCGACGAATTGCTGGCCAATGTCATCAAGTCCGGACTCAAGATGGCGGGGCACGACCGCTACGTCATTCAGGAAGCCATGGAGAGCGAAGGCGAACGCGGCGCGGCCGCCTTGTGGCAACGCATCTCGTACATCAACAACGTCGGCGTGATCGCCCCGCTCCTTGGCCTCCTGGGCACGGTGTGGGGGATGATGCGGGCGTTCGGCGCCATCGCCTTCGACGATGCCCAGAGCCGCGCGCTCAGCATGGCCTACAGCGTCTCAATGGCCATGATCACGACCGCCGCGGGGCTGCTTCTGGCCATTCCCGCCCTGCTGGCGTACTACTACTTCCGGGGACGGGTCATCAAGATCATCGCGGAGGTTGAGGCCCAGGCGAGCGAGGTCGTCGAAGCCCTGTCACGAGGAGAGGGCGTATGAAGTTCGGGAATCGCGCCAGTGAAGAGCTCGAGGGCATGCAGCTTGCGCCCCTTATCGATATCGTGTTCCTTACCCTCGTGTTCTTCATGACCACCACGGTGTTCACGTCGATGGAAAGCGAACTCGATATCCAGCTCCCCACCGCAAGCCAATCGGAAATGGATGAGCGGTCGCAGGGCGAGATCTACATCAACCTGACCAGCGACGGCAAAATCATCGTCAATGACCGCGAACTGACCCTCGAACAGCTGCAGGGAGTGCTGGACCGCGTTGCGGAGCTCTTCCCCGGCGGCTCCGTGATCATTCGCGGCGATCGGAACGCCGTTCTGGGGCGGGCCATCGCCATTCTCGACTGCTGCAAGAACGCCGATATCGACAATGTCTCCTTTGCCGCGCTGCAAGAGGAGCCCGTAGGAGCTTCGTGAGTGCATCCATGACCAACCACCTGAGAACCTCCGTAGCGTGTTTCCTGTTGACCGCGCTCAGCGTCTCCAGCGCCGCCCAGGACGCCGAACAGGCACAGATCGATATCGCGAACGGTTTTTTCCGCCGGGGCTTCTTTGAGGAAGCCGCCGCGGAATACCGGGCCTATCTCGAGAGCTTCCCGCAAGGCCAGCAGGTGGGCACCGCCCTCTACCGCCTTGGAGAGTCCGAGTATGCCCTCCAGAAATACGAAGACGCCCTGAAGGTCTACGACCAGTTCCTGGCGACGGTCCCCCAGGGCGAGGAATCCAGCCGCGCGTTGCTGCGCAAGGGTGAAATTCACTTTCACCTCAGCCAGTTCGACCAGGCTGAAGCGGCCCTGAACGGTCTCACAGCGGAGGGGCCCGCCCCGGAAGTCCGGGCAGGCGCCCTGTACTATCTCGGCAAACTGTATTTCCAGAAAAACGACATGCCCAAATCGGGCGCGGCGTTCGCCACGCTCGCGGAGGGCTTTCCCGACAGTCCCCTCGCGCCGTTCGCGCGGTTTCAACTGGCGTTCGTCTATCTCGCTCAGAATGCGCTCGAAAAGGCCGCTTCGGAATTCGCCGAGGTGGCCTCCTCAAACGCCGACGACACGCTGCGCGCCGAGAGCCAGTTCCGTGCGGCCGAAACCTATGACCGCCTCGGCTGGTTTGAACCCGCGGTCGCCGCATACCAGAAACTCCAGGCCGACTTCCCCAATACGCCCCATGCCCAGAAGGGGGCATACGGGTATGCGTGGGCTCTGTACCACGCCGGAAAATCCGCGGAAGCCATCGAAGCGGCCAGGGCCTTTATCGGCGCCAACCCGGAATCGCCCGAGGTGGGCGGCATGAAATACCTGGAGGCCAATTGCCTCCAGTTCCTCGAGAAATATGATGAGGCCATCGCCGTCTACAAAGAAATCCGCGAGAAGTTCCCCGACTCGGAATTCGCGAGCCGCGCCCACTACAAGATCGCCTGGTCTCTGTTCCTGAAAGGGGAAGAGGACACGGCCCGCGCGGAAATCGAACGCTTCATCGACGCCAACCCACAGTCCCAGTTCGCGGGCGAGGCCTCCTTTTTGCTGGCCAGTTTGTTGACCAAACAGCAGAACTACGAGGATGCTTTCGACCTGTACCGCCTGATTGCCGAGAAATTCGGCGACAGCGAATTTGGCGCCGAAGCGTTGTTCAAACAGGGCGAAATGCTGGAAGCCCTCGGCCGCAGCCAGGAAGCCGCGGCCATCTTTGAACAGTTTGCGAAAACTTATCCCGAACATGTGCTGACCGAGCAGGCCATGCTCCGGGTCGCCGACAAGGAATTCCTGCAAGCCTCCTTCGGCGGCGCCATCGAGAAATACACGCAAATCCTCCAGACGGCCACCGAGCCCGCCGTGCGCGAGGAAATGCTCTATCGCATGGCCATCACGTACCACAACATGCAGAAGTACAAAGAAAGCGCCGACACCTTTGCGCAGGTCCTCGAGGCGTTCCCGCAGGGACCGCACGTTGCCGAGGCCTATCTACGGATCGGCGACTACCTCGTCCGCGAGGGCAACGACCCCGTGAAGGCCATCGAGTCGTATTCCAGGGCCTACGACACCGACCCCAGGGGAACCTATGCCGGCCGCGCCCTGAAAGGGCTCGCCCTGGCGCGCTACGAGACCAAGGACTATGCCACCGCAACGGACCTGTTCTACCGGGTGGTGACCGAGTTTCCCGACGCGTCTCTGAACGAGAAGACGTATCTCTGGACCGCGCAGGAACTGCATACCGCCCAGAAATACGACGAATCGGCCCGCGTACTGCAGGCCCTTCTGACGGCCATGCCCAATTACGCCAGCCCGAACCGGGTACGCTTCAAGATTGCCGAATGCCGCGAACTCGCGGGCAAGACCGAGGAGGCCCTCCAGCTCTACCAGGCGATTGTTACTGAGGCCCCCAAAAGCACCGAGGCCGTCGAATCCTGGTTCCGCATGGGCAAACTCTACGAAACCCTCAACCAGCCCGACAAGGCCTTCGAAATGTATCAGGAAGCCGCAAACACCAACACGGGCGACACGGCGGCCCGCGCACGGTTCCGCATTGGCGAGATCCAGGAAAGCAAGGGCGAGTTCGAAGCCGCCGCGCGGAGCTACATGCGCGTCGCCATTCTGTTCCTCCACGAAGAACTGTCCCCCGAGTCCCTCTGGCGGGCCGGGCAGTGCTATGAAAAGGCCAACGCGCTCGAGCAGGCCCGAAAAGTCTACAACGAAACGGTCGAGGAGTTCCCGGAGTCCGGCCAGGCCGCCAAGGCCCGGGAACGTCTCGCCGCCATGGGATAGACCAGGGTTCGCACCATGTTACGACGACGGACATTGCTGCTGCTGAGCATCGCCATCTCGGTGCTTCTGCACGCGACGCTGATCGGGCTGGCCCCGCGCGTGCCGATGCTCCGGGTCGCCGCGCCTGCTTCAGACATCGTGCAGCGGTTCAGGGTGCGTGTGACGGAAGACATCCCCCCGGTCGCCCAGCCCCTGGAGCCCGACCCCACCCGGGAACTGACCACCCGGCCCGGCTCCGTGGAAGAACTCCTCACGCGCGAAAAGGAGGAACTGCGGCCGTCCGAATCTCTCATCGAGCAGGAGGTGAGCGTGCCCAACCTGGTCCAGCGCGTGGCCACGGAACCCCTGACGCGAACGCACGACCTGCAGCTCGACGAAGCCGCCCTGAAAAAAGTGGACGCGCGCATCATCGAAATCGCGCGTGAAACCGCGCGCCAGGACATTCAGATTGCCCGCCGTCATGTGCGGCCCAGCCCCATGCGCATTCTCAGTGAGGAAGAGTTTCCCGTCATGCGCACCGAGGACGCCGACCTGCCCGAAGAACTCCTGACTCTCGACCCCCTGAGCCCGGCCGGCGGATTCGATGGCACGGGCGATGGGCAGCCTGCCGGCGGCGCGGTGGGAGAACTCCCCGAACGGGAGCAGATTCCCGGCCCCGCGCAATCCCTCGACACCCCCGAGGAAATCCTGGCATCTCTGCCCGACGAGCGTCTGACCGGTCCCCAGACCGAGATAGCCAGGGCGACCGAGGAAGCCCGGGAAAAGTACGAGTTTCTCGACGAGCTCGTCGATATCGAGATCGCCACCTATCGTCGGGAAGGCGACCCGATGGGCTATTTCCGGCTCAACATCGTCCCCAAAGCCGGCGGCACGATCGAAGTCCTCCCCAAAGACGTCACCTTTGTCATCGACGCCTCAAGCAGCATCGCCCAACCCAAGCTGGACAATACCGTCAAAGGCCTGCGTCAGGCCCTGAACCGCCTGCGCCCCGACGACCGGTTTAACCTCATTGTGTTCCGAGACACGGCGGCCGGCCTCGAACGGGGGTTCGTAGATGCCACTCCAGAAGAGAAAGAGGCCGCGCTCCGCTTCGTGCAGGGTCTGCGTTCGTTTGGGAAAACCGACGTGTACAGCGCCATCGGACCCGTCGTCGAACGCGCACCGCGTGAGGGCGTGCCCGGGGTGGTCTTTCTCGTCACGGACGGCCGCCCGTCCGCCGGACTGCTCGACAGCAAAGCCATCATCAACGCCGTTACCGACAAGAACGCGCCCCGAAACACCGTCCTGGCCTTCGGGGGCGGCAACACCGTGAACCAGTATCTTCTCGACCTTCTTGCCTTCCGAAACAAGGGCTATTCCTACGTCAGTCCGTCCTGGGACGCGATTCCCAGCGATCTCCCGCGTTTCTTCGGCACCGTAAATGATCCCATCCTGGTGGACTGCCGCGCCGATTACGGCCGCATCACGGAAGAAAGCGTGTTTCCCAAGGAACTCCCGGACTTCTTCAAAGGACAGGGCGTCACCGTCTACGGCCGCTACGACCCCGCGAAGAACAAGGATTTCGCCATGCGCCTCACCGGCGTGGCTCGCGACCGAAGCAAGGAAGTCATCTTTAAGGCCGATCTCGCGCAGGCCGAGACCGGCGACGAGAGCATTGCGAGAGACTGGGCCCTGCGAAAAGTCTATTTCCTCATCGGCGAGCTGACCCGCGTCGGGCCCCAGCCGGACCTGGTGGCCGAGCTGGACCGCCTGCACCGGGAGTACGGGATCAAGACCAGTTACTCGAATTGAGCCCGTCCGGCCATCGCGAACGATACCTGCGGGCGCTTGCGCTGCTTCTTTCAGCCTGCAACCAGAAGGCGTGCGCGAGGCGGAGTGGAGGGGGAGCGTGACTCCAACGGAGTGGTTGCGGCGTTTCACAGCCGCCGACCCGTGCATCCAAGGCGTCTACGGGCACGAGGCCGTCTTTCGGGAATCCCAGAAAGTCTGGGAAGAGACCCTGCGCTGTTTCCTGACCCGTTTCGGCAACCGCGAGGTGCGCCTGTTCCGCAGTCCGGGACGCCTCAACCTGCGTGGCATGCACGTTGACACCCACGGCGGCTTCCTCAACCTCACAACCCATCAGCGCGAGACCGTCATCATCGCCGCCCGGTCGGACGGACCAGCCACAACCGCCATAAACAGCAACCCGGCCTTCCCGGAAATCTCGTTCTCGCTGAAATCTCTGTCGCGCAGCCCCGAATTCACGTTGGAGTGGGGGAGATTCATCGCCGCCCCCGAAGTCAGGACGCGGGTGAGACAGGCCGCCGGCTCCTGGCAGAACTACGTCGAAGGGTGCGCCCTGAACGTGCAGCATCGCACGCCCGGCCAGGAGGTCCCCGAACTCGTTCTGGCGGTGGGAAGCAACCTGCCCCGGGGCGCCGCGCTGAGTTCCTCGGCGGCGCTTTGTGTGGGTCTCGTATTGGCCTTTTCAACGTGGGCGGAGCGGGAATTCTCCCCGGAGGCGCTGATCCTCTCCGCACGGGACGGGGAATGGTACGCCGGTTCGCGGTGCGGGGTCAGCGACCAGGCCGCAATGGTGCTCGGCAAACCCGGTCAATGCGTCAATATCGCGCTGCGTCCGGATCGCCTTGATGTCTCGTCCAGGCGCATCTACGCCCTTCCCGATGAAGTCGCCGTCCTGGTTGTCGATTCCCAGACCGAACGCAGCCTGAGCGGCAACGCGCTGATTGCGTACACCCCAAACCGGTTTGCGTACAGCATGGCCCTGCACGTGTGCCGGGAGGGGCTAACGGATCTCGGCATGCCGCGTGAACGCGTCCAGCGCATCGAAGGCCTCCCCGATCTGGCCCCGCACGCCCTGGACGCCCGTCACGGGCTGGCGATGCTCTACCGCCTGCTTGAACGCGTCCCGGAAACGATCAGTCTCGAGGTGTTGCGCGAGCGCTACGCCATTCCCGGCCTCGATGCCCTGTATGCCACGCATTTTGGAAACGTACCCCCGCCGCAGCGGCCCCACACCTTTCCCATGCGCGGACCGCTGTTGTTCGGCATTGCGGAGTCGGAGCGCGCCCGCATCTTCCCCGACGCCGTTGAAACCGGAGATTGGACACGTGCCGGGATGCTCATGAGCACCGGCCACGACGGCGACCGGCGAGTGGGGAAGGAGGGGCAGCCGTACGGTTTCGACATCAGCGATGGAGCCATGGCCCGCATGGCCGCGGAGCGCCTCCCCATCGAGCGGTGTCCCGGGGTTTACGGTGCGAGCACACCCGCACTCGATGCCCTGGTTGATGCGGCCCTCGGCGCGGGGGCGTATGGCGCCTGCCTGACTGGCGCCGGACTGGCCGGCTCCGTGCTCGCCTTGTGTCCGGCCACGGAAGCCCCGCAAATTGCGGAAAGGCTCCGGCAGAGGGTCGGGTCCTCGGAATACGCCGCGCTGGCGGGCGTCCCCGAACCCTTCCCGGAAACCCGGGTCCGCGACAGTGTGGTCACAAACCACGTGGTGGCGGGAGCGGGCGAACTCCTGCCCTACAGCGAACTCAGGTGATCCTTCACCGTGCGGACCACTTCGTCCTGCTGCTCCCTCGTCAATTCCGGAAAGACCGGCAGGGCCAGAACCTCATCGCAGGCCGCGTTGGAGTGGGGGAAGGCGTCTTCCGGGTAGCCCAGGTCCTGGAAACACTGCTGACGGTGGAGTGAGCGCGGATAATACACCGCGCACCCGATGCCCCGTTCCGCAAACCGCTTC
This sequence comes from Candidatus Hydrogenedentes bacterium UBA2224, assembly GCA_002348185.1. Classification (GTDB taxonomy): domain Bacteria; phylum Hydrogenedentota; class Hydrogenedentia; order Hydrogenedentales; family SLHB01; genus UBA2224. The sequence continues at coordinate 40,261 of DDYW01000077.1, forward strand.
CGCACGCGTTCCCGTTCCGGTACCCGGATCACGTACTGGTTGTAGACATGGTAACAGTCCGGCGAGACGTACGGAGTCACCACTTCGGGCATGGCAGCGAACTTTTCGTCGTAATACGCCGCATTGGCCCGGCGCGCCTCAATCCACCCGTCGAGATGGCGCAATTTTACGAGCAGCACCGCCGCCTGAAGCGCATCCAGACGGCTGTTGGTTCCGACAATCTGATGAAAATACGTCTCGGAAGCCCCGTGATTGCGCAGCAGCCGGACCCCGGCCTCCAGAGCGGCGTCGCGCGTCACCACCAGGCCCCCGTCTCCGGCGCCCCCGAGGTTCTTGCTTGGAAAGAAGCTGAGCGCGCCCGCGTGGCCCATGGAGCATGCCGGGCGGCCCTTGTACCGCGCTCCGATCGACTGGGCCGCGTCCTCGATGACGATCAAGTCGTGGCGTTCTGCCAGGTCCAGGATCGGATCCATGTCCGCGCACTGTCCAAAAAGATGGACCGGCAGAATGGCCCGTGTCCGCCCGGTAATCCTGGCCTCGATCTGAGCGGTGTCGATGGTATAAGTCTTGGGCTCAATGTCCACAAACACGGGGCGCGCGCCCGCATTGACGATCGCGCCGGCCGTCGCGAAGAACGTAAACGGGGTCGTGATCACCTCGGTTCCCGGACCCGCGCCCGCCGCTTTCAGGAGCAGCAGGAGCGCATCCGTGCCCGATGCGACACCCACCGCGCGAGGCACATCGGCGTACTGCGCCAGCGCCCGTTCCAGCGCCTCCACCTTTGGTCCCCCGATAAACTGCTGCGAAAGAAACACTTCCGCAACAACCGCATCGATTTCCTCTCGGATACTCTGGTATTGCGCCTGCAAATCAAGCAACGGAATGGCCATAGATACCCCCTGAGCGTTTATTCGCGCGCGAGAGTATCAAACCTGCGCGGTGCGTTCAACACACCGAATCGCGTACGTGAAATACATAATGGGGGATAAAAGCCTCACGCCAGGCCGCCAAGGGCATTTTTGATGAATCCGGGTATCTTGTAGCGCAGGCGTCTCGCCTGCATCCGGCTCGCGCCCAGAAGACAAGAAGGACCCCGCGAGCGAAGCTCCGGAGGAGAAGACGAAGAACGGGGNNGGCGCGACAACGTGTCCCCGTTCGAGCCGGAGAACCCATTCCACCCCTGGTCAGGGGTTGGGAAAAGAAAAACGGCGCGTGAACCGAAGTCCACGCACCGCTGTCATGTGCACTCAGAACATCACGGCAGGTTGTTAACGAGCAAGGTCTTCATCGTAGCCTTGGCCTTGCATGCCGGCCATTCACCCGGATAGCGCTGGAACTCGACATGGCCGTCCATGTAGAGCACATTGGCGCCGCCCGGAACGTGGTTGAAGTACGTCTGATCGGCATGACTCGTCGTCCACACCGAGTCCCACATCACGAACAGCTCGCTCTGCGCCTGCGCGGCGCCCGAGGGATTGTTGATGTCGGTGATGAAGAAGCGCTCGATGCCCTCGCGCAAACGATAGACGGTCTTGCTCTGCCCATCAAAGGTGGACGTGTAGCTGATGTCGTTGTCGTAGTCGGCTTTGTTGGGGTTGATGAAGACTTGCGCCAGCTTGCCCAGCGCCCCCAAAGAAAAGTCCGCGCTGACATCGTAACCATGGGCCGCAAAAGCCGTCATCCAATCATTGTACATCGGGTCGTTTACGTCGTTGGTCGGCCCAACAATGGTCTCGGGCCTGATCGCCCAGCCATAGTAGCTGTACGACGTGTCCACGACATTGCACGGATTGGGCGTGCCGTCGGCTTCATACCACCGGTCCTCAACTTGGTCGCCATCGGTGTCCGACGGGCAGACCATGACATTGAAGTCCGTCAGGTATTCGGGATACACGGCGATGACCTGAAATATCTGATTGATATTGTTCAGGGGGCCGTCCTCGCAGTCAATCTGCGGGGTTCCGCCATTGCGGGTCTTGAAACAGGGCCATTTCTCGCCTTTCGACTCATTGGCATACATCTTGAAAATGAGACCCATCTGCTTCAGATTGTTCTGGCAGCTTGCACGACGGGCCGCCTCGCGGGCACGCGAGAGCGCGGGAAGCAGAATGGCCGCCAGAATGCCGATGATGGCGATGACTACAAGCAATTCTATCAACGTAAAACCTCGTCTACTTCTCATCATTATTCCTCCACGTCTGTTTTGCCGCATATGCGGCGCCCCAACTTAAAAACGACGCCAGTGTAGGCCTTTTCTGACTCGGAGTCAACACAAGAACAGCGCCCGCCCAGTGGAACCTGGTCCGAACAACGAAAGTGCGCTCAGGCTCAGCGCTTCGCGCAGCAGGAACCCGTGGGTATCCCCTTGAGACTCTTTTATCTCCAACGATATCGCCCAACCGCGCAAATCCCGGCGCTTTACATTCCTCCGAGGCAGCCCTATGATGACGCGAGGTGGAGCAGATGCAGCGCGACCGCAATTTCTTATTCGGAATCTTCGCGGTTCAACTCGGCAAGGTGACGCGAACGCAGTTGATGGAGGCTGCCGGGGCGTGGGCGGCCGACCCGTCACGGGACATCGCCGAGCGCCTGGTCGACGCCGGCGCGCTCGACCTGCCCCAACGCGTCCTGATTGACCGTCTGCTTGACGAGGCCATCCGCGCCCACGACGGCAACGTGGCCGCCACGCTCGAGACCTTCGGCGGGCCCGCCCAGGTGAACCAGTCTGTTGGACGCGGCCTGCCTTTGACCGAATCGGGTGAGGTGACCAAGCCTGCCCCTCCACTGTTCCCCGGAGAGTCCTCCGCCATCGGTTCACTCAGCCCGGTCACCGAGATGCCCGGCCGCTACACGCACGCCAGCGAATACGGCCGCGGCGGCATGGGCCGCGTTCTCCTTGTCCGCGACGAATCCCTCGGGCGCGACATCGCCCTCAAAGAGCTTCTTCCCCGTGAAATCGGGGACTCGGAATCCACCCTCTCGAGCCCGGTGCGTCTGTCCATGCACCTGCTCGGCCGCTTCATTCAGGAGGCGCGGCTGACGGGCCAGCTTCAGCACCCCTCCATCGTCCCCGTGTATGAACTGGGACGGCGCCAGGACGGCACCCTCTATTACACGATGAAACTGGTGCGTGGGAAAGCGCTCTCCAGGGCCATCCGGGAAGCGCAGTCGCTCCAGCAGCGCCTCGCCCTGATTCCGCATTTCGTAGACCTGTGCCAGGCTATTGCCTATGCCCACAGCCGCGGAGTAATCCATCGCGACATCAAGCCCGCGAACGTCCTGATCGGTGAATTCGGCGAAACCGTCGTGATTGACTGGGGGCTCGCCAAGGTCAAGGACCGGGATGACGTTCACGCCCAGGAATTTGCGCAGACCATGCGGCTGCTCAACCTTGGCGAGGACGTCGATCTTCACAAAACCGCCTATGGCCATGTTCTGGGCACGCCTGTCTACATGCCCCCCGAACAGGCCGCGGGCGACCTCGCCCAGGTGAATGAACGGTCCGATGTCTATGGCCTGGGGGCCGTGCTCTACTCCATTCTTACGGGACGCTGCCCCTACGAAGGCGCAGGCACCGCGGACATCCTGCGCAAAGTGCTCCAGGAGACCCCGGTCCCCGTTAACGCCCTGGCCCCGGATACCCCGGCCGAACTGGCCGCCATTTGCGCCCGCGCGATGGACCGCGAACCCGGCCGGCGCTACGAGTCCGCGAAAGCGCTTGCCGAGGAAATCGACCGCTTCCTGTCAGGGGCTTTGGTGCGTGCCTATACCTATTCGTTTGCCGACCATTTGCGCCGGTTCATCGGGCGCCACAAGGCAGCGTTCGCCACCGGCGCGCTCGCATGCCTGCTCCTGCTGACGGTGGCCGGCGTCTATCATTTCCGGCTCACCCTGGCCCATCACCGCGAGCAGGAACAGCGACTGGCCGCGGAAGCCGCCAACGAACGCCTCCGCTGGGAGAACTACGCCGTCTCTCTGGTCGCCGCACAGAAGCACATGGCCGATCGGCAATACCCGACCGCCCTGAGTCTGCTCGACGCATGTCCCGCCGAACACCGCCAATGGGAGTGGGGACTCCTGAAACGCGCCTGCCAGCCCCAGGTGCTGTGTCTCAGCGATGACGATCTGCCCGAAGACACCTTCGGAATGAACGGCTGCGCCGTGTTCAGTCCCGACGGGCGCTACGTCCTGAACAAGCGGTTCTTCAGCGGACAGTATCACATCTTCGATCTGCTCGAAGGGAAAAACGTATATGTCGGCTCGGTTACGGAAGCCCGAAGCGGCCGCCTGGGCTGGGTCGACACCTGCCGTTTCCTGCCCGACGGAACAGCGTTCACGGCCACTCTGGATCCGCATCGCGTCGAACTCCGGAGAATCGCCGACAACACCCCCATCACGGTGTATGACGCCGGCGCCGGAGAAATCCGCTCCCTCTCGTTCAGCCCCGACGGCACGCGCGTCGCGGGCCTCGTGGTCGAGGAAGAACCCTGGCACGGGATTGTCCTCTGGAACGCGCGTTCCGGGCAGGAACTCAATCGGTTCGCCCTGGCCCCTGTACCCAGCCCCGAATATTATGCTATCGAGGATGGCTCCCGTTGGGACCGCTTCATCTCCCAACAGGCCGGTCAGTTGCTGGGGTTCTTCAACGATGGACGCCGCGTCGCCATTCTCGATGGCCAACTTGGGGTGCTCGACCTGGAAACCGGGAAGATCTCGTACGCGAGCGCATGCAACGGCCTTGCCGCATTTGCTCCCGCCTCCGGGATCACCGTGTTCCGGAACCCGGCCGGCCACCTCGAAGTCTGGCAACTCGAATCTCTGACCCGAATGAAGACCATTGAGCAGGATTTCGGGCTCGTCGGCCACATCGCCCTCAGCCCGGACGGCCTGTCAATGGCGACGCAAGGCCCTTCGCTTCAGGTTTGGGACGTGTCGGCGGGCACCCTGCGGTACGAGTCCCCGCATTATGTCCGTTCCCTCATGTTCAGCCCCAACGGCAAGGGCTTTATCGGCATTTCTGACGCCAGCTATGGCTGCTTCGATGTCTGGGATGCGACGCGCAGCCGCGACGTCGAGCGCATCCCCTTCACCACAGAGACGGGCGAACCGGCCGCCATCGCCATGAAGGAAGTCCTCGGCAATCAGCCCGTATACGCGTACAACGCCACCGGCACGCGCATGGCCTCGGTGGACGCCCAGGGGTCTGTCGCCCTCTGGCACGTCCCCTCGTTCCGCCGCGAAACGTCCTGGTCCGCCGGAAACACAAAAATCCTCTGCGTGGCCTTCAGCCCGGACGACAACCGCCTCCCTACCGCCGTCCGCGAAGAAGTGGCGGTATGGGACATCCCCACGCGCACAAAAGTGTTGAGTATTCCCGCGCCTCCGGACTATTACATGCAATGTTGCGCCTTCTCGCCCTGCGGCACGCGTCTGGCCCTCGGGCGCGCATCCACAACAGGCCTGAGTGATGCCGGGACCAATTGCGCGTGGGTTGTGGACGCAGCCACCGGCGCCCCCGTCTACACGGTCACGGGCCATCCCGGCGCCTGCAACATGCTCCAGTTCAGCCCCGACGGCCGATGGCTCCTCACCGGCGCCTACGGTTCCCCTTCCGTCCCGGGCGACATCTCCCTGCGCATCTGGGACGCCGCCACGGGCGCCCAACTCGCTGGAACCATTGACCGGCTCAACTGGCCCTGGCACGCATCTTTCTCGCCTGACAACTCCAAAATGCTCGTCGTCGGATTAAGCATCGAACCCGTCCTCTGGGATTTCGCCACACAACGCGAGGTGTACCGGATCAAGAGCGGCAGCGCCCGCCAGGTCGTTTTCCATCCCGACGGCGACCGTTTTGCGGTGGTCCGCATGCCCGGCATCGCCATTCACGCCGTGAAAGACGGACGCGAGCTGTGCTCCTACCCGTTCGGCAAAATCCCCGGCCTCTTCACCCCCGACGGGCGCTCATTCATCTGCCGATACGACGACCAGAGCATGGTCGCCCTCCACGCCTCCGACTGGACGCCCACAGACAGAGACACGGAATTGCGCCAAAGCCTCGCCGACGTCCAGGAGCTCCTCGAGCTCCGCCCATCTTCCACGGGCCGTCCCTGAGGCGGCTGCGTTGCCGCGTGTCACCAGGATTGGTGACAGGTATCGTCTTTTTTTGGTAAGCTCTTTCGCAAGGCGCGTACGCCTGTATTGGACCGCGGCGGGCTCGACTGTTGCAGGCACATTACCTTGCTGAGAGGCATTCTCCATAGGACATCGTCTCTGACATAGCCGAAGCCAGAGGACAGAAGAAAGCGAAGAACGAGGGATACAGATCGTGGCGCGTCTTCAGCGTATTTCCCGTGTCAGGAAGGAAAACTTGTCGGATTCTTCCGCGACACCGCCAACTGCATACCGCTGGCTGGTCGCGTTCGCGTTGTTTGCACTGACGCTGGCTGTGTACTGGCCATCGCTGAATCACGACTTCATTGACCAGTATGACGACGGCCAATACGTTACCGAGAACGAGAATGTCCAGCAGGGCATCACACGTGCCGGTGTGCGGTGGGCTCTGACCGCTTCGGTATCCTCCAACTGGCATCCGGTGACCATGTTGTCCCACATGCTCGATGTCGAGCTGTACGGTCTGAATCCATGGGGGCACCACCTCACCAACATCCTGCTGCATGCAGCCGCCACGGTTCTGCTGTTTCTTTTGCTGTGCAGCCTGACAGACAGCCCGTGGCCCAGCGCGCTGGTAGCCGCCCTGTTCGCGCTGCATCCGATGCACGTAGAGTCGGTCGCCTGGATTGCGGAACGCAAGGACGTACTGAGCGCCTGTTTCTGGTTCCTGACCACTCTGGCCTACGTGCGTTACGTCCGGAAACCGGGCCTGCGCCGGTATGGGCTGATTGTGTTGCTCTACGCCCTCGGGCTGATGTCCAAACCCATGCTGGTCACCTTGCCCTTTACCCTGCTCCTTCTGGACTTCTGGCCACTGGGGCGCGGCACATTTGATCGAAGTACTAAGTCGCTTCTTGGGAATAATTTCGCCCTCATTGTGGAAAAGACACCGCTTTTTGCCCTGGCTCTGGCATCCTCCATAGTGACTTTTGTTTTTCAATACTCAACCCATGCCGTCTCGGATCTTGAGTCCCTGCCATTGTGGATCCGTTTGGCGAACGCAGTGGTATCTTACGTTGCCTACATAGTCAAGTTGATGTGGCTGGCCGACTACGCGGTCATTTATCCGCACACGTATTCGTCGCCCCCTCTGTGGCAGTTGCTGATCACTACACTCAGCCTGCTGACAGTGACCTTCATCGTCCTCCGGCTCGGAGTGCGGCGCCCGCACTTGCTTGTAGGATGGCTCTGGTATGTGGGGACGCTTGTACCGGTCATTGGCATAGTTCAAGTCGGATCCCAGGCGATGGCCGATCGTTATACTTACATTCCCTCAATCGGGCTTTTCATCATGCTGGCCTATAGCGTCATACCACACGCGAATCAACGCATTAGCGTGCGATTGGTTACGGCCTGTTCCATAGCTCTCTTACTGGTGCTCGCCGTGGCATCGCGATTCCAACTGGAACACTGGCGCAACAGCGAGGTTCTCTTTCGACATGCCCTGACAGTTACAAAAGACAACGCTACCGCGAATTACGCACTGGGCGATTACCTTGCAGAGGAAGGGCGCTTCTATGAAGCGGAAGAATATGTGGCTGAAGCAATGAGACTGCACCCGCATTTTGCTCCAGGCTACAAGACTCTTGGGCTGGTGCGTTTCGCGCTAGGCAAGTACGCAAGTGCATACGAGCCCTTTAAAGAACTCGAGCGCCTGGAACCTGAAAACGGCAGCGTACACTACACCATGGGGATGATCCTCGAAAAAATGGGCAAACCGGAAGAAGCAACACAGAAATTTGAACGTGCCGCGGCTGAATTCCGCGACGCCTTGGCTCAAACGCCGGATGATCCATCCCTCATGTTCAACTTGGCGACAGCCCTTGATAAGCTGGGAAAACGCGACGAAGCTCTTCCCATTTACAGAGAGGCACTGCGCCTACGTCCGGATTTGCTCCCACCGGACAGGGCCGAAGCGCTTTTGAACAGCACAAGAGAACCTTAGAGGAGCCTCGGAAGAACCGGATGTATTGCGGCAAGAAGATAGTGGTCGTGATGCCTGCGTACAACGCGGCACGCACGCTGCGCGAAACGCATGACGAGGTGATCAAGCAGGGGGTGGTAGACCTGGTGATCGTCGTGGACGATGCCAGCCAGGACGAGACGGCCGCCATCGCCCGGACCTTGCCGGACACAAGGGTCTTCACGCACAATGCGAACCGCGGCTACGGGGCAAATCAGAAAACCTGCTACCGGCTCGCCCTGGAAGAGGGGGCGGATGTCGTCATCATGGTCCACCCGGACTATCAGTACACGCCCAAACTGATTCCCGCAATGGTGGTTCTCATTGCCAACGGCCTCTATCCGTGCGTCCTGGGCTCCAGAATCCTCGGGGGCTATGCGTTGAAAGGCGGCATGCCCCTCTGGAAGTACCTATCCAATCGTGTGCTCACATTCATCGAGAATATCCTGCTTGGCGCCAAACTGTCCGAGTACCATACCGGCTACCGGGCCTTTTCACGCAGCATCCTGGAACAACTCCCCATCGACTGCAATTCGGATGATTTCGTCTTTGACAATCAAATGCTGGCTCAAATCATCAGCCTGGGCTTCCCTGTTGCTGAAATCAGTTGCCCAACGAAATATTTCCCGGAAGCATCCTCCATCAACTTCCGTCGAAGCGTAAGATACGGTGTCGGCTGCCTCCTGACGGCGATGACCTTTCGCCTCGCGTGGATGAACCTCATCCGGTCAGACCTGGTCCCAAAACACCGCTGAGCGCCGCCAGGTCAGGGGTTCATCCCGCATCCGTTTTCGGTCCCAGACACGGAGCCGCGCCGCCGAGAGGGCCGCGAACCTCCCCCAAGCCCAACGAGCACTTGAAACCGGGCCTGTTATTCCGTACCCTTGCGGAATCTATGGCGCGCCCCGATAGTTCAGTGGATAGAACGAGGCCCTCCTAAGGCTTAGACGCAGGTTCGATTCCTGCTCGGGGCACCATCCTCCCCTTATAATCCCCCTTGCGTGGCGGCCGGTGGCGGGCGACAACTTGACATGCGCGCGGCCGCGAATTACTGTACTAAGCGAATAGGTCATGTGAAGTCCTGAGATCTGCGGGCACGGGGGGCAGTACCGCGGCGGAGCGCGTCGAATGGAGCGGCGGCCGCCTTTGCCGGCAGGGTGTTGGGCGGTGGTTGCGGCGTGAAAGCAGGGCCATGAGCATCGACGGAACAGAGTTGCCTGCCGGGGACGTAAGCGAACTCGAGCCGCTGCATCGGATCGAATGCGGGTGCGGCAACATCCTTCTTGTGCGGGAGCGGGACCTGGGGCGCACCCTCCAATGCCCGGCCTGTGAGGAACTGGTTTACGTTGCCCATGAACTCGCGACGCCCACCGGAAAGCAAACGCAGTCACGCCACTATGACGACGATGACGTGCCCTCCGACCTGCAACCCGGCGACCGGTTCATGGCGACGTATGAGGTGCGGGAATTGATCGGCCGGGGCGGCATGGCTTACGTCCACCGCGTGCATCACAAAGGCTGGGGCATCGACCTGGCGCTCAAAACGCCGCGGCCGGATTTGGTGTGGCGCACTGACTGGCAGCGCGATTTCGAGCGCGAATGCGAAACCTGGGTGGGCCTCACGCCGCACCCCAATGTGGTCCGTTGCCATTACATCCGGCGCCTGGGCGGGATTCCGAGGCTGTTTCTCGAGTTTGTCTCCGGAGGTTCCGTGGTCCACTGGACGCGGCACAAGCTGCTCTATCGCGGCGAGCCGGAAGAGGTCCTCAAGCGCGTTCTGGACGTCGCCATGCAGATCGCCTGGGGTTTGAACCACGCGCACGAACAGGGGCTGGTGCATCAGGACGTAAAACTGGGCAACGTCCTCATGACGCGCGACGGTCAGGCCAAAGTGACGGATTTCGGGCTGATGCGCGCGTTTGGCGCAAGCAACGCAGCTTCGACGTTCTACCCCACCTCGGGGACCCCGGCCTACAGCGCCCCGGAACAGGGCCCCGAGACGCCCCCCAGCCATCTCGCCGACATCTGGGGGTGGGGGGCCAGCGTCCTGGAAATGTGCGTGGGCACGCCCCGCTGGGTCGACCACGCGTCCCTGCTGAAACTGTTCGAGGCGTACCGGGCCAACCGTCTTGAACGGACGCGCATTGCGAACATCCCCGAACCCCTGGCCGACCTTCTCCAGGAGTGCTTCCGCACGAATCCCGAGGAGCGGCCGGGAAGCATGCACAAAGTCATGGAAACGTTGCGCGAAGTCTATCAGTGGACGTTTGGGACCCCCTACGACCGGGAACCCCCGAAGGCGGAACTGGCGTCCGCGGAAGTCCTCAACAACCGTGCCATATCCCTTTTCGAACTGGGCAAACAGCAGGAGGCCGAGATCCTGTGGCAACAGGCCATGTCCCTGGCGCCCGACCAGTTGGAGACGCGGTTCAACAATCTCTTGTATGAGTGGCGCACGGGCCGCTGCACCGACATTGTCGTCATCCGGTCGTTGATGGAACTGATGGAAAGGGAAAACCGAAGCCCTCAGTCGCGCTATCTGCTGGCCCGGGTGATGCTGGAGTGGGGGGATTGCCGGGTCGCGGAAGACATTCTGCACCGGATCGACCTTTCTTCCTGCAACATGCGCGAAATCGAGCTCGCCCTCGCGTCCGCGAAGGAGACCAGCGAGGATACCCGGGGCCTGGTCCGCGAATTCGGAAAACGGCCGCGCGCCGTCAAGGCGGTCTGTCTTGCCCCGAAGGGCGAACGGGCCCTCGTGGGTTACCACAGAGGCACCCTGGAAGCCTGGGATCCCTTCACGGGGGAGAGGACAAAAAAGGTTCTGGCCCATCCGGACGGCGTGCTCGCGCTGGCCTGTTCCAGCGACGGCCGGTTTCTCCTCTCCGGGGGCATGGACAACGAGATTCGCCTCTGGCATCTGCCCGATTGCACCCTGCTGGGCGCTCTGTCCGGGCATACCGCGCCGGTGCGAAGTCTCGCACTCAATCAGCAAGGCACGCTCCTGGTATCCGGAAGCCAGGACAACACCGTGCGCATCTGGAACCTCGCGACACGCGCCTGCCTGAACGTGCTCGAAGGACACAGCGCCGGCGTGAGCGCCGTCGCCATGGATGCCGCGGGGCAGTACGCGCTTTCGGGCGGCCGCGACGCAACCGCAAGAATCTGGCGTCTGGGCGAGGCCCAATGCGTCCGTATCCTCGCCGGCCACACGAACCGGATTCACGCCGTGTGCCTGAGCGACGACGCCCGTCTGGCAGTCACCGCCAGCCACGACCGCCGGGTCATCCTCTGGGACCTCGACACAGGCGAGCCGTTGCGCACCCTCCAGGGGCATGTCACTGAAGCCTATTCCGCATGCCTCACCCGCGATAAGGCCTGTGTGTTTACCGGGAGCCGCCAGGGCACGCTCAAGCTCTGGAACGCCGACACCGGGCAGTGCCTCCACACCTTCAACGGCGGCGCGCCCGCCCACCTGGACTGCACCGGCACGTACGCGCTCTCTCTGGGAAAAGACGGCCGCCTGAAATTCTGGCGGGTCTCATGTGGGCGGCGGTTTCTGCCCGCCACCTTCGCCCCCAGCCGCAACCCGTAATCGTTGCGGGATGCGCTTACGGTTCCCCGCTGCCCAGGGCCTCGATGACGTTCCGCGCCTCGATGGTCTGCGCATGGTACCGCCCGAGCTGCTCTTCGTAGATGGACAGCGCCCGCATGAGGTTGCCGACGGCCTGCGACGAGTCTCCCAGGTCATGGTAAACGAGGCCGAGGCCGAGCAGGTCGCGGGCCACGTCGGGATGGCGGTTTCCGCCGGCCCGCATATCCGCGCTGATGGCCAGTTTGAGGAATTCCAGCGCCTGGCTGGTATCGCCCAGCGCCCGTTTCACGGCGCCAATCCGGTACTGCAGCGTACCGAGAGCGATGTCGCCGGTGTTCACGGTCTTCTCGAGTTCCAGGGCTCGCAGATAACAGGTCTCGGCATCCTGCAGCTTGCCGGCCTGTTCGAGAATATCGCCCAGCTCCGTCAGACTCGATACCAGCTCGGGGTTCTGCGCCCCTCCACTCGCTTCCTGGATGCGGCAGACCTGCTCGCAGCAGGCCGCCGCCCCCGGCGCATCGCCCTGAGCGCGTTGAACCCGCGCCAATTGACCCAGAATGCGCACCTGCAGATCCTCGCTTGTCCGAAGCGACCGGCTGATGCGCAACGCTTCTTCGAGCGTTGCCCGGGCATCTGCCAGCTGCTTCACCTGGCGCTGCGCGTGGCCCAGCTCATACAGACTCTCGGCCAGCGGCAGGCTCGAAGGACCATGCAGCGTACGGCACAGGGTCACCGCGGTCTGCAGAGGTTCGAGCGCCCCGCCGGCGTCGCCCGAGCGAAGCAGCAGGCGGCCGAGGTGCCGCGCATACACGGCAATGGCCTCTTCGTCCGGCGGAGTGCACAGCAGGGCGCAGCGCAACGCCTCATCCAGGCAGCGTTTTGCGCCTTCCACGTCGTCCCGTTTCCGCAGGATTCGCCCGAGACTCGAAAGGCATTGATGAACGTACGGGTGGGCCTGGCCAAGCGAGTCGGCGTAGATGCGCAGGGCCCGCCGGTAGGCGCGCTCCATCTCTCGCTCGTCTTTGCTGTCCTCGGCAACGGCAATCAGGTTCCGCATCGCCATGGCCAGCATGGGGTCCGCCGGGCCATAGGCCGCCCGGATGATGCGGAGCGCGCGCCGGAACGCCTGGCGGGCCTCATCGAGCCGGCCTGTCTCACGGTAGACGACGCCAAGGTTGTTGATGCGCACCGCCACTTTCGGATGATTCTCGCCGTCCACGGCCTCGCCGCACGCCACCGCGTGCAGGTAATACTTCACCGCTTCCTCGCGCTGATCGCAGGCCCGAAGATACAGCCCCAGCTGGTTGAGCAGCCGGCCCGCGTCCTCCAGCGAAGAACCCATGACCTCAGCCCAGGTCGCCGCGCCAGACCCATGCCCGAGGAACCGGCTGCACTGCACGTCGTAGCCCGCGTGCTCTTCTTTGAACGGAAACACATTCACGGCAAACCGTAAGGCGGCCCGGCACCACGCCTCTTTGGACTCGCCGGCAAGAGACGAGACAAATCGCTCCTGGAGAAGCGCCGGGAGGGCAAAGGCCGAGCGCCCGGTACGCGCCAGCCCGGCCTTGCGCAGGACCCCGAGCAGCCGCGGCAATGCGCGCGGATCGGCCAGGGCTTTGTTCAGGACTTCGGGCAGATGAGTGACCCCATCCAGGAGGAAGTTCGCGTATAGCGGCTGAGGCCCCAGGAATGCCGCCAGGGCGTAGAGGTTGAACGCCAGATGTGCGCGCTCGCGAAGCAGGGAAAGGACCTCCCGGAGCAGATGCTCCAGGAGGACCCGTATCCTGGTCCTGTCGTCGTGCGCATGTTTCTCGCACAGGCGTTCCACCGTCTCGCGCAGCGCCGCGCGTCGGGCCGGTTCCAGGGCCACGCATCCGGCGTACAGGTGAAGTAGAAGAGGCACCCCCCCCAGGTGGAAGGCCGTCTCGTCGTCCTGCGCCGTCAGGGGCGTTCCCAGGCGCGCTGCGAGGAATTCCCGCGATTCGGCAGGATGAAAATCAGGGGCTTCGAGCGTGGCCAGGGGCGCGTCGGACAGGGCCTCGTCCGATGTCGCAAGCACGCATCCAGGAACCCGGTCGGGCACGAGCGCGTTTACCAGCTTCAGGTCGGACACCTGGTCAAAGATGATCAGGGTGCGAGGCTCCCGGACCAGGTGCCTGCGGACGGCCGTCACCATGCGGTCCTGTTCCAGGGATTTCGCCTCCGGGAGTCTCAGCGCAATCGCGATCTCCGCAAACAGGCCCGGCAGGGCGGCAGGACAGCCCCCGGGGACCCACCAGATCCCGTCGAAATCCTCCCGGCACAGACAGGCCACTTCCACCGCGAAGTCGCTGAGGCACTGGGTGCCCAGCCGTGACGGCGCGGCGGTAAGCAACAGGTGCCTGCTCTTCAGAAGATGTTCCCGGATGCTCCCCAGGAGGGTATGGCGCGTTGCGAAGGCTGGATTCGACTGAAACGGGAGATTGGACCTGAACGAGGCCTGAGCGGCGGCGTTTCCCTGGTGAGACTCTTGATTTGGACCACCCATCTTCCCGGCTCGGTTCTTTCCCGCGTTTCCCCCGGACGCTTCGCAAACGCACAGCGAAAGCGTCGCGCCGATACCCCCAAACGTCCGATCTGGCCGACCCACTCGTAGAGATTCTCCCCCATCGGCACGGTCTTTGCAAGTTTACCTGGCGTGAAGGCAATGCGGCGGGCAAAAGACGGCGCCCGGCTGCAAAGAATTCACGGGCCGCGCAGTTCTTGCAGGGCCTGGGCCGGATCGGCTCTGCCAGTATTAACGTCACACGAAGGAGAATTCTCATGACACAGCAACCGCAGCCTCGTAGACCGTTCAACTCGAAGGGCATGACCACCTTTATCGTCACCCTGGGCTTTCTCGTGCTGGGCATCAGCGGAATCGTGTTGTATGTCTCCCCGAGAGGGTGGGTCGCCAACTGGACCGACTGGTCCGTGTTGGGACTCAACAAGGAAGCATGGGCCGCATTGCACACCGCAACGGCCCTGTTGTTCCTTCTGGCAGCCTTCCTGTATCTCTATTACAACTGGACCACCTTCTGGAGCTATTTCAAAATGCGCTTTGAGAAGGGATTCAACCTGAAGCGCGAATTCGCCGCGGCTCTGCTGATTTGCGGGCTGGTGCTCGCCGGAACCGTCTGGGGCATCCCGCCCATGTCCAATCTCGCCGACTGGAACGAAGACATCAAAGACCATTGGGAGACGGCCAGCGCCCAACCGCCCGTGGCACACGCCGAAGAATGGACCCTTAGCCAGATGGCCGAAAACCGGGGCCTGGAACTTGACGCCATGGTCGCGAGACTGAAAGAGAACGGGTATGTCGTCTCGGACACCAGCAAGACCATAAAGAGCATCGCGGAAGAGAATAACGTCTCTCCGGATGCCTTGTTCGGCCGCATAAGCCCTCCTCGGAGCGGAGGGGGAGAGAGCCATGGCCAGGGTGTCGGCATGGGCCGGAAAACCCTCGCGGAATACTGTGAGCAACATGGCATTCCGGTGCCGGACGCGCTCGACCGGCTTTCGGCCGCAGGCATCACGGCTGACGCTGGACAGACCATGCGCGCCATTGCCGACGCCGTCGGCATGACCCCCGCCGACGTTGCCGACGCCGGGCGCTGAGTTCTCCGAAAACAGGGGGGAGCCATTTCCGGCTCCCCCCTGACCTTCCCTGTTTCACCCTGCCCCCAGCCGCTTCTCCCACACCGCCACATGATATCGGCCCGTCGCCCCCGTGTGATTCGAAGTAACAAGCGCCGGTATTGCGACGGTAAGTTAAAAACTGGCGCCAAATACGGAAGAGATGCCATTTAAGTGGTTGCAAAACAATTTATTACGGGGCATTCACCGACTCGGTGTTGTGATTGACAAAATCGACCTGCAGTCGTAAAATCGAGTGATGGCAACCCATCGCTCGCCGAAACAACGGGAAATCCAGGAACGCCGTGAGGCCTTGCTCGAAATCGCGAGGTCGATTCTCCTGAATCGCGGCTACCACGGGCTTACCATGGCACGGATTGCCTCCGCGCTGGATTGCGCCAAGGCCACGGTCTACCAGTATTTCCCCTGCAAAGAAGAGATTATCATCGCGCTGGCTCACCGGAGTATCCGCGTCCAGGGTGAACTGGTGGAACGCGCGGCCCGGTTTTCCGGACGTACCCGCGAACGCATGCTCGCCGTGGGAGAGGCCACGGAGTTGTTTGCCCGGCTCTACCCGGAGGACACCCGCATCTTTCAGCTCATGTCCGCCGAAGCCATCACCCAGAAAGCCTCCCAGGAGTCCCTCTGGCGCATGAAAAACACCGCCAACCACACCGTCAGTGTCATGAACGGCATCGTGCGGGACGCCATCGCTCAGGGTGATGTGACGTTCGAGGACGGAAAGTCCGTCCAGGAATTCACCTTTCAGGTCTGGCTGCTCGGAGAAAGCAGCAAGGCGGCTCCGTGGAGCTGGTTCCCCCCCGCGGAACTGGGGGTCGAAGACCCATTCACGGCGATGTTCCGGAACGGGCAAGTCATAGGCGATGCTTACGGGTGGCGTCCGCTTTCCACCGAATGGGACTACGCACAAACGCTGCGGCGTGTACGACGGGAAGTTTTTCCCGCGGAGTCTCGTAAGGTCTATGGCATGGACCAGGGCGCATAAGAGGGGAAACGGAGCGAAGAGACGGGCGTAGATTGTACCGGCTGTGGAGTGTGCCCGTTCCTGGGCAGATGCAAGCAATCGGGAATGCCACCATGAGGAGTGAATCATCATGCGAAGCAGAGGTTTCACACTGATTGAGTTGTTGGTGGTCATCGCCATTATCGGCATTCTGGCAGCCATTCTCCTGCCGGCCTTGGCCCGCGCGCGGGAAGCCGCGCGCCGTGCGAGCTGCGCCAACAACCTGAAGCAGTTCGGGTTGGTGTTCAAAATGTACGCCAACGAATCGAAAGGAGAGAAGTTCCCCACGGGAATGCACCAGTGCGTGGGGACCACGACCGGCATTATTACCATGCCGCATACTACGCAGCTCATGCCCGAGTACCTCTCGGACCCCAACGTGTTTGTCTGCCCGTCCAGCGCGATCATGGATACAGACGACATGTATCGTATCGACAACAACGGCAATGAAGTATCCGTGCTCATCGTGGATCCGGAAGGCGACGGCGTTGCGGCGGGCGAACAGCACTGGTGGGCCGGAGCGGGCTCGTACAACTACTGGGGCTGGGCATTCCACGATGCCGATATGGACTCGACGCACAGCATCCCGTTTGGCGTCGCGTTCGCTGTAATCGGAGCGGTACCGGGCATCGATCCGGCCATGCTCGGCCCGCTGCAAATATTCGAAGTGTATCTCTGGGAGCGGTCGGCGCCGGTGCTTCTGCCTGACCTGACCAATCTCGCGGCCTGGATGCAGGTGTGCGACTCCGACGTCCCGTCGGGCCAGGCATTTCTCGGCGGCGCGATCACAACCCAGTACACCACGTACCGGCTTCGGGAAGGGATCGAGCGCTTCTTCATCACGGACATCAACAATCCCTCGGGGAGCGCGCAGGCCCAGAGCCAGCTTCCCATCATGTGGGACCTGATCTCCACCCGCACCTACAATTTCAACCATGTGCCCGGTGGCTCCAACGTGCTTTACATGGATGGCCATGTCGAGTTCATCCGGTATCCGGACAACCGTTGTCCGGTCAATGAGGCCTTTGCCGTCGTCGGGTATGTGAACCAGATCTCGTCGGGCGACATCGACGGCTGAACCGCGTTGTACCCCGCCCGCACGCGCCGATTGCCGGGAAGGGGCCAACCGCTTCGCCCGAAGCGGATTGGCCCCTCTTCCAGCGTTTGGCGCGGGTGTCTCTGGGCCGTTTGAATCGGACAAGCCGCGGGTTTTCGAGCCCCTCAGGGAAAAATTGACACGTTTTACATCCGACCCGTAGAATCTGGCCATGCCCGTGTTAACTCCAAAACAGCGTGAGATCCGTGATCGCGAGGAGCGCCTCCTCGAGATCGCCCGTGAGCTAATCCTTGCTAACGGCTACCACGGCGTGACCATGGCCCGCATCGGCACCCGCCTCGGTGTGGCCAAGGCAACGGTTTATCAGCATTTCAGTTGCAAGGAAGAGATTATCATTGCTCTCGCGGGACGCAGCGTTGACCTGCAACGCGAACTCGTGGAACGGGCCGCCGCGTTCCAGGGGAATCCCCGCGAACGCATGGTCGCGATCGGGGAGGCCACACAACTATTTGCCACATTGCATCCCGACGACGCCCGTATCTTCCAGCTTATGAACGCCGAGGCCATCACTCAGAAGGCCTCCGATACCTCGTTGTACCGGCTCCGGACCTCCGCCCGGCAGACCGCGGCCGTCATGGACGGCATCGTGCGAGACGCCATCGCCCGGGGGGACCTGAAACTGAAGGATGGAGACACGGTTGAGGGACTGACCTACCAGTTCTGGCTCATGGGCGAAAGCACCAAGGCCGTCATGTGGAGTTGGATGCCGCCCCGGGAACTGGGTGTCGACAGTCCATTTGAAGCGATGTTTCATACCGGCCAGATCATTGGCGATGCCTATGGCTGGCGCCCGCTGTCACAAGACTGGGATTACCGGAGTACGCGGCGGCGCGTACGCATGGAGGTCTTTCCGGGGGAATCCCGCAAGGCGTATGGAGCGGCCTGCCTGGACCTGTAGACCGCGCCCGCGTGGCGTCACGCTCCATGAAGCAGGGGAGGAGAGAATTCGCTGTGATCACCGGCATCGCTCATGTCTGTTACCTCGTCAGAGACCTCGACGCTTCCATCGCCTTTTACGCTGGAAAACTCGGTCTGACCCCCGCATTCGACTTCCGCAATGACGCAGGTGAGCGCACCGGTGTGTACCTCCACGCGGGGGGCCGGAATTTCATCGAACTGTTTTCGGGCGTCCCGGAAGCGCCGGGCGACGCCCAGTCGTACCAGCACCTCTGTCTTGAAGTCGATGATATGAAAGGGACGCTGGCCGCCCTGCGAACGCAGGGCGTGGAAGCGACGGAGATGGCGCTGGGAGGCGATGGCGCGTGGCAGGCCTGGATCACGGACCCCGACGGCAACCGGATTGAACTGCATCAGTACACGGACGCCAGCCTCCAGAACACCTGCCTCTCATAAATCCGCGGAGTGGCCCGCCGCCTTGCACGGAGGACGCTCCGACAGGTAGGATCCCGCCTTCACGAAGGGGGAGTGCGGAAGAATGCATTGCCCCACAGACGATTTTCGTAAACAGGAGATGTTCACGTCATGCGAATGAGCCACCTGGTCGGTGCACGGTACAAAGAGCGGCCCGCGGAAGCGACACTTGAGAGTCACGCGTTTCTGCTGCGCGGCGGCTATGCCAGACAAGTGGCCAACGGCATTTATTCGTTGCTGCCTCCGGGATTCCGCGTCTGCCACAAGATCGAACAGATCATCCGCGAGGAAATGGACCGGATTGGCGGCCAGGAAGTGCTGATGCCCGTTGTACTGCCCCGCGAGCTCTGGGAGGAGTCGGGAAGGTACGAGAACGTCGGGTCGGAACTGCTGCGCATCCAGGATCGGACCGGTCACGACATGCTTCTCGCCATGACCCATGAAGAGGCCGTGGTCCACCTGTGCCGGTATGAAGTCCACAGCCATACCCAGTTCCCGTTCATGCTCTACCAGATACAAACCAAGTTCCGCGACGAGCCCCGGTCCCGCGGAGGCCTGATTCGCGTGCGCGAATTCACCATGAAAGACGCATATTCGTTTCACACTTCCCAGGAGGACCTGGAAGCCTGCTATGCGCGGTGCTACCGCGCCTACCAGCGCATATTCGCCCGCGCGGGCATTCCCGAAGTGGCCGTGGTCCAGTCGGATTCCGGCATGATGGGCGGCTCCGTGGCGCATGAGTTCATGCTCCTGACGGCCGTGGGCGAGGACACCATTGTTACCAGCGAGGACGGTTCCTATATCGCCAACCAGGAGGTCGCCACGGGGATCATTGACGGCGATTCCGAAGCCCCCCTGCCGCTCGAGAAAGTGCATACCCCCGACTGCCGCACCATTGACGAGGTGGCCGGATTCCTCGGCGTAGCCACGCGCAAAACGGCCAAGGCGGTCTTTTATGACCACGACAGCGAGGGCAAACTGGTCTTTGTGGTGGTGCGTGGCGACCGGGAAGTCAATGAGGCCAAACTGGCGCGTCTCATTCAGGCGGCGCCGGTTCCGGCCGACGAAGCCCGCATCCGGAGCGTCGGGGCGGAACCCGGGTTCGCCTCCCCTCTGGGTATCGACCGTGAGAAGGTGCGTCTGGTCATCGACCACACGGTCAAATCCTCGAACAACCTCGTGACCGGCGCCAACGAAACCGGCTACCACTACACAAACTTCAACCTTGACCGCGACCTGCCCGGCGTCGAGACCGTCGATGTGGTCGATATCGAGGAGGGCGATCTGGCCCCCGACGGAAAGAGCCGGATCGTGCTCCAGCGCGGCATCGAGGTGGGGAACATCTTCCAGCTCGGCCGCAAGTACACCCAATCCATGGGCATGACCTACGACGACGAACAGGGCAAGGCCCAGGTACCCATCATGGGCTGCTACGGCATCGGTGTGGGACGTCTCATGAGCTCGGTCATGGAGGTCCGGCGCGACGAGTACGGTCCCAGATGGCCCATCACCATCGCGCCGTGGCAGGTGCATCTGAACGCGCTCAAACTCGACCAGCCACCCGTGCGCGAAGCGGCCGAAACGCTCTACCTCGAACTCTGCGCCGCAGGCATTGAAGTGCTCTACGACGACCGGAACGCCCGGCCGGGCGTGCAGTTCGCGGACGCCGACCTGCTGGGAATTCCCTTCCGCATCATCGTGGGCGAGCGCAATCTCAAGGACGGCAATCTCGAGTGGAAACGGCGCGACACCGGAGAAAACGGCACCATCCCGCTCGAAAACGCCGCCGAAACGATTGCGCAGTGGCTCCGCGAAGCGATCGCACAGGTCGAGACCGCCGCGCCCGAGTCGCTCTGACCCCCTCCCTGATTCAGGAGTACGCTCAGCGCCCGACGAGACTGGCTCGCCTGGGAGTCCCGGGCGAGCCCAGGTCGGCCGCATCGACGAAATAACGGCGCGGCCCGGGTTCTCCCTTCCCTTCCCGGCCCGCCCCTCTTCGCCGCAACACGTTTCATTGCAGCGGGATACGCCTGAATGCCTCCTGGACGGAAGCGCGTGTCATGCAACCCGCTTGAAAGATCGGGGATCAACAGGTACATTCAGGAAGGGTCTATGCCATTGCGAAATACGAATGTACTGACACGCCACCCCCAGATACTTCGATGCGGTCTGGGTGCGACGCTATGCTGGCTCGCGCTGGCTCTGCCGGCGTGGTCGCAGTCGGTCTGGGTATCTTCCGACCTCTACGATCAGATCGATGTCGTGCTGGCCAAATCGGCCTCGCCCGAACAGAAGCATGCCGCCGAGATCTTCGTAAAGTACTGGAAGCTCACCACCGGCCATGACGCCAGTGTCTCCAGCGCGCCTGAGAAGCGTGTAAACGTCTGGATCGGGCGGAAGGCCATCCCTGAAGAGCTGCTGGTCGACCTCGAATTCGAGGGTCTCGGCCCCGACGGGTTCATTCTCGACACCCTCCGGCAGCCCGTCGGGGAAACTGGCGGCGCGGCGCTCCAGACGGACCGGCACATGCTGGTTCTGGGCGGAGAGCGGGGCATTGTCTACGCGATCTACCACTTTTTCGAAGAGTATATGGGAGTACGGTGGCTTGCCCCGGGGGAGGTGTACATCCCGCAACACGCGCCGCCCGCGTTGCCCCAGATCAGCACCCGCGTCGTGCCCGACTTTGAGTACCGCTATACCAGCTACGCCGAAGGCATCGGCGATCCCGAGTTCCTGGAGGCCCATAAGCTTCTGCCTGACAATGGATTCGGACTTTTTGCTCACACGGTATATGAGCTCGTGCCCCCCGAGAAGCACTTCGCGGAACACCCCGGGTATTACTCTCTCGTAAACAGAGCGCGACGCGCCCCCGCCGAGATCGATTGGCGCAACCCGGTCGAGGCGCGCCAGCATCCAGAGCTTCTGGGACAGCTCTGTTTCTCGAATCCCGAGGTGGCGAAGCTCATCGCCGACGAATTGCGCCGGCGAATCCAGGAGAATCCCAAACCGGGTATTTGGAGCGTCTCGCAGATGGATTGGGGAAACTACTGCGAATGCGAAGACTGCCAGGCCCTGGATGAGCACGAGGGAACCCATGCGGCGGCGCTGCTCACCTGCGTCAATCGCGTTGCCCGCGCCCTGGCGGCAGAATTCCCGGACCACCGCTTCGAGACCCTGGCGCACCAGTGGTCCAGAAAACCGCCCCGTCAACTGGCGCCCGAATCCAACGTCATCATTCGGCTTTCCACAAGCGAATGCGATTTCGCCCGGCCCCTGGCCAACCCGAAATCCCTCGAAAACCGCCGCTTTCAGGACGATATCGACGGCTGGGCGCGCCTGACTCCCAACCTGTACATCTGGGACTACGCCGCCAACCTCAACAACTTCCAAACCCCGCACCCCAACTTCCAGGTCATCCAGCCCAATCTGCGGTTTTTCAAGGAACGTGGCGCCATCGGCGTGTTCGAGCAGGGGTGTCCCGGACCGGGAGGCGAATTTGCCGCGCTTCGCCAATACCTGCTCGCCACGTGCCTGTGGGAACCCGACAGAGACGCAGGCGCTGTGTTCTCGGAGTTCATCGACCTCTATTACGGTCCGGCCGCGAAACCGATCCAGGACTACATCGCGCACATTACCCAGACCGTGCTGGATGCCGAAATCCCGCTCACCTGCGTCGATGCGGGCGTCTGGATGGACTACAAAGCCGTGACCAAGGCGCAGGACATCTTTCGGAAGGCCTTTGAAGCCGTGGGCGATGCGGAGCCGTACAAGACACGGCTGGATCTCGCCTGCCTGCCGGTCCAGTACGCGGCGCTTGTCTGCCCGCCGGACTTGTTCTACGAACGCTATGCGGTCACGCTGCGCCGCCCCCTGAGCCCGACCCTTGAAGAATATGTGGAGTCGCTCAAAGGGCACGGCGTCACGCACACCGTGGACAAGCGGCCGTTCGAGGCCGTCCTGGAGCAGATGGGAGGGACGACCCCGGCGCGCCGGGTCGATTCAGAGCTGCGCATCCTCGAGAACGAGTACTACCTTATCTGGGTAGCCCCGTCGCTGGACGGGTCCGTGATTCGCTGGCGCGATAAGAAGCTGGGCATGGAGCTGCTGCAGGGCTTCCGCACCTATGGACGCGGTCCCGGCACCCTTCAGGAATGGTATCACGCACCCGGGACGCGGGAACGTGCCGTTGCGTCCCATTACACGGTAGATTCCCGCACCCTGTACGCCCTGGTGCTCGATGCCACGCTGCCCAATGGCCTCGCCGTGAAACGCGAAATGGAGTTGCGGCCCGCGTCGCCGGAGTTTATCGTCACGCTTACGCTGACCAACACGGGCCAGGAACCCATCGTGCCCAACATCAAAATTCACCCCGAATTCGCCCTGGAGAGTGAATCGCCGCCCGAAATCTGGCTCGAGAAGAACGACCGATGGACCACCGTCCAGGGGGGCGCCCTCAGTCCCGAACCTGTGGGGGGAGACTACCTCGAACCCTTTGACGGCAATTCGTGGGCGTACCGCCTCCCCGACCGGGGGTTCACGCTGATCAATCAGTTCATCTCGTACCAGGTTGGGGGGCTTTTCTACTTCTACAACACCCTCGAATCCGGTCGCCACGTCAATCTCGAGCTCATTCCAAAGCAGGACCCGCTCGGCCCCGGCAAGAGCCGCCAGCTCAAGTCCACGTACTCCACCACGGCGAAACGGCCGTCCTGACAGGCGGGCGCCCGCTGCGGCGCGCCCGATCAGCCGTTCGCGGCGCGGTAGAGCTCGTTGGCCTTCGCCCAGTCCACGACGTTCCACCAAGCTTCGATATACTCGGGCCGCTTGTTCTGATACTTGAGGTAATAGGCGTGTTCCCAGACGTCGAGGCCCAGGATGGGAACGTGTCCGTCCATGAGGGGCGAATCCTGGTTGGCGGTGCTGAGGATCTGGAGGCGGCCGCTGCCGTTGCGCGTCAACCAGGCCCAACCGCTGCCGAATCGGTTCGCTGCCGCGTCCGCGAATTTCTCTTTGAACGTTGCGAACCCGCCGAGTTCCGAGTCGATTGCCCCCGCCAGCGCGCGGGAGGGGTCGCCGCCTTTGCCCGGCCCCATGAGCTGCCAGAACAGGCTGTGATTGGCATGGCCGCCGCCGTGGTTGATGACCGCCTGGCGTTTGGCCTCGGGCACCGCGTCGATGTTACGGAGGATGTCTTCGACGGACTTGCCGTCAAATCCCTTCACCCCTTCGAGGGCGGCGTTGAGCTTGGCCACGTATCCCGCGTGGTGCTTGCTGTGGTGAATCTCCATGGTGCGTGCGTCGATATAGGGCTCGAGCGCATCGCAGGCATAGGGCAGTTCCGGTAATGTAAACGCCATGTCCAGCTCCTTCATTTCGGTTCTGTCGCATCGTGCGCGCCGGGTCCCGGCCGCATTGGAGAGATAACACCAGCGTGCTCGGGATTGTTTCCGGCACGGGTGCGCTTGCACCCCGGACGAGACGCGCGTAAACTGCCGATCGTAACAAGGGGAGGTTGCTATCACATGGCTGAATGGGTGCGAGTCTGCTCTCTCGAAGACTTCCCGCCGGGCGCCCAGCGGGAAGTCGAGTGCGGCATGGGAGAGCCGGTCGCGCTCTTCAACGTCGCCGGGAAGATCTACGCCATCAGCGGCCTCTGCCCTCACGAGGGCGGGCCGCTCGCGGAAGGACACGTGGAAGACGGCAGCGTGTATTGTATTGCCCCTGGCATGCGTGGCGCTTTTCACTCGCGCCCAGCACCGAGCCCCCTAACGAATTAATTCGCTATTACCGGACGGCGATCCGGGACGGCGGGCTCTACGT
Organism: Candidatus Hydrogenedentes bacterium UBA2224; assembly: GCA_002348185.1. GTDB lineage: Bacteria > Hydrogenedentota > Hydrogenedentia > Hydrogenedentales > SLHB01 > UBA2224. The sequence goes on from DDYW01000077.1 coordinate 64,976, forward strand.
GGCCCCGCCCGTGTGACGACCGGTTTCGCAATCTGGCCCGCTTCCCGGTATAATCGCGACAACCATTCGATTGAGTTTTCATGGACGCGACTGCAGATAACACACACCAGCAGGAACCCGTGGAGATCACCCGCGACCTCCTGATTCGCTACGACCGGCCGGGGCCGCGCTACACCAGTTATCCCACGGTGCCGGCGTGGTCAGATAACTTCACCGCCGCGAACTATCGCGCCTGTCTGGAACGCGCGGCTTTGAAAGCCGGCGAACCGCTGTCGCTGTACGTGCACATTCCGTTCTGCCGGAAACGCTGTGCGTTTTGCGGGTGCAATTCCATCGCGACCGAAAAAATCGGCGTGGCGGACAAGTACCTGGACCACGTCGAGCTCGAACTCGAGATGCTGGCTGACCTCCTGACGGCGACCCGGCCCCTCAGACAACTGCACTGGGGCGGCGGCACCCCGACCTATCTAAGCACCATTCAGCTCGCGCGCCTGTTCAGGGCCATCGCACGCCGCTTTGAGATCCCGAAGGATGCGGAGATCGCGATCGAGGTCGACCCCCGCGCCACCACGGCCGAGCAGGTGACCCTCCTGCGCGAACTCGGATTCAATCGCATCAGCATGGGGGTCCAGGACCTCGATGAGCAGGTCCAGTGTGAAATCGGCCGCAACCAGACGGAAGCGCAGACGCGAACCCTGGTCGACGTGTGCCGCGAGGCCGGTTTCGAAGGCCTCAACATGGACTTGGTCTACGGATTGCCTGGTCAGACCTTTGCCTCATGGTCGAAGACCATTCCCAAGATCATCGAGATGCGCCCGGACCGGCTCGCGGTATACAGTTGCGCCTACCTGCCGGACAAGATGCACAACCAGCGCAAACTCGACGCATCAAAAATGCCCACGGGCCCGGAAAAGTATGCGCTCTTCGCCGCGGCCCGCCGCATGCTTACAGCGGCGGGCTACCGCGCGATCGGCATGGACCATTTCGCGTTGCCGCACGATGAATTGACCCATGCCATGGACGAGCGCCGCCTTCACCGCAATTTCATGGGCTACACCGTCGTGCCGTCGTCGGACATGGTCGCCTGCGGCATCTCCGCCATCGGCGAAGTCGGCGGCGGCTACGCGCAGAATGACAAGAAACTTTCGCACTACTACAGCGCGCTGAAGGAGGGCCGCTTCGCCACCGCGCTGGGCTGCGTGCTCTCGCCCGACGACATGATCCGCCGGTGGACCATTCGCGAGCTGATGTGCAACTTTCATGTGAGTTTTGCAAAACTGCTCGAGCGCTACGGCGTCGTGTTCGAGGACTATTTCGCCGGGGAGATCGACGCGTTGAAAGCGTTTGAGGGCGAGGGCTTTGTGGCCTGGGACGACGCCGGGCTGACGGTTCTCCCACTCGGCCAGGTGTTCGTCCGAAACATCGCCATGGTCTTCGACGCCTACCTGAAAGGCAAGGGAGCGCAGCCGGCGCGCTTCTCGCGCACCGTATGATGACTCCCGTAAAGCAGGCCATTGTCGTTGGGGGCGGGGTGACCGGGTTGTGCGCCGCGTACTACCTGGCCCGCGACCTCGGGCGCGAAAACGTGACCCTACTCGAAGCGGACGCCGTCGCCGGAGGCACCACCCGCAGCGAAACGGTGCAGGGCTACGCGTGCGACTGCGGCCCCAACGGGTTCCTCGACCGCGAACCCGCCACCCTGGAATGGATCGACGCGCTGGGCCTGTCCGGCGAGCTGATCCGCGCCAACGAATCCGCCCGGCGCCGGTTCATCTACGCCGGCGGGCGGCTCAACGAAATTGTCGGCCCGCCCCGCTTCTTTCTCAGCCCGCTGCTTTCCGTAAAGGGCCGGCTGAGACTGATGCGCGAGCCGTTTATTGCCGGGAAACGTGATCATACGGGCGAGACCATCTGGGAGTTCGCGGCGCGGCGCATCGGCACGGAGGCCGCCAACACCCTTGTCGGGCCGATGGTGAGCGGGGTCTTTGGAGGCGACGCGCGGGTGCTGTCGCTCGAACACTGTTTTCCGCGCATGGCGGCCATGGAACGCGAATACGGCGGCCTCACGCGCGCGTTGATTGGCAAACGCCTCCACAAGAAGGCCGTCAGCCCCCTGGGACCCTCGGGCAGATTGACCAGTTTCAGGGAAGGCATCGCACGCCTTCCGGGGGAGGCGGCGGCCGCGCTGGGGGACGCGCTCCAAACGGGCGAACGCGTCCGGCGCCTGTCCATGACCCCGGAAGGCCACTATGCGGTTGAAACCAGCGGGGGCCAGACGCACCACGCGCGCGCGGTGGTTGTTGCCGCCCCGGCGTACGCGGCCGCGGAATGCTGCCGCGAACTCGACGAGGCCGCGAGCAGAGCGCTGGATTCCATCCGCTACGCCCATATCGCGGTCGTGTGTACCGGTTATCCCAATGCCGCCGTGCACGGGGACATCACCGGCTTTGGTTTTCTGATCCCGCGGCAGGAGAACCTGCGCGTACTGGGATGCCTCTGGACCTCCAGCATGTTTCCCCAGCAGGCGCCCCCGGGCCATACGCTTCTGCGCACCATGGTCGGCGGCTATACGGACCCTGAAGCCGTCGGGCTCAGCGACGAAGAACTGCTGGACCTGGTTCGCCGTGAACTGCATCCGATCATGGGCATAGACTCTGAACCCGAATTCCTCCGGATCTTCCGCTGGCAGCGGGGCATTCCGCAATACCTTCTCGGCCACGGAACGATTCTCCGCGAAATTGAGGCGGCGGAAGCGCGCCATCCGGGCCTGGTATTCGCGGGAAACGCATACCGCGGCATCGGTTTGAACGATTGCGTCCTGTCGGCCCTGCGCGCCCGCCGCCTGGTGACCGGTTTCCTCGGGGTGGAATGACGGCCGAGGACCCCGCCGCGGGCCGGAGGTCCTCGTCCGCCCGGTCCCATGAGCGGCGTTCTTTCGGCGCCACCCAAGCCCCCCGTTCGGACGAGGAGAACTTCGAAGGAGCGTCGGCGGTGGACCCTATGGACGGCGGGCCTGCCTGGTGATTGGGGCAAGCCCCGGAAGTTTCACTTGGCCGGCCGGGGATGGTACTATACCGGTTTATGCCTGACGCGACGTTTTCGCGATGGCATCCCGATAGTCGACACCCTGAACGCACGGACAGCACTCCCAAGACGCGGGGTACTCGTCTGGCGGAGGACGCATATGACGGTCAAACCGGACGCCGGCAGCCGGTTCCTGGATGCAACGCTGGACCCCCTCCATCGAACGCCATTTCCGAACTCGCGCAAGGTCTATGTGCCTGGTTCCGCACCCTCCCTGCGCGTGGGCATGCGAGAGATCGCGCAGACTCCTACGCTAGGCGCGGACGGCCGGCTCCTGGAAAACCCGCCGGTGACGGTCTATGACACGTCGGGGCCCTACACGGACCCCGATGCGGCGATTGATCTCTCCGCGGGGCTTCCACCCATTCGCGAGCCCTGGGTGCGGTCCCGACCGAATGTGGAGATGGTCGAACGCACCCACGCGGCACCTTCCTCCTATCCCGCCCGCAACCTGTACCGCGCAAAACCGGGAACGCGCGCGACGCAGATGCACTACGCGAAACGGGGGGAGATCACCCCGGAAATGGAATACGTCGCGATCCGGGAAAACGCGCGCTGGCAGCAAGCCCCCGAAGACCTGAAACGGCGCCACGCGGGAAATGCATGGGGAGCGCGGATGCCGGAGGATATCACGCCCGAATTCGTGCGAGACGAGGTTGCCCGGGGCCGGGCCATCATCCCGGCAAACATCAATCACCTCGAACTGGAGCCCATGGTCATTGGCCGCAATTTCAAGGTCAAGATCAACGCCAACCTGGGCAATTCGGCGCTTTCGTCGTCCATTCAGGAAGAAGTCGAGAAGATGTTGTGGGCTATCCGGTGGGGCGCAGACACGGTGATGGACCTGTCCACAGCCGAACCCATCCAGGCCACCCGGGAATGGATCATGCGCAACTGCCCCGTGCCGGTGGGCACGGTGCCTGTTTACGAGGCGCTCGAACGCGTGGGGGGAGCCCCGGAAGACCTGACGTGGGAGGCGTTTCGCGATACGGTGATCGCCCAGGCGGAACAGGGCGTCGACTACATGACCATTCACGCGGGGGTGCTGCTCCCGTTTATCCATCTGACGGCCCGCCGAACCACGGGCATCGTGAGCCGGGGCGGCTCGATCATGGCCCGCTGGTGCCTCGCTCACCACAAGGAAAACTTTCTCTATACCCACTGGGACGAGCTCTGCGAGATCATGGCCGCCTGCGATGTCGCGTTTTCGATTGGCGACGGCCTGCGCCCCGGCAGCCTCGCCGACGCCAACGACGAAGCCCAGTTCGCGGAATTGAAGGTGCAGGGCGGCCTGACCCGCCGCGCCTGGGAATTCGACGTCCAGGTCATGAATGAGGGCCCCGGACATGTGCCCATGCACATGATTAAAGAGAACATGGACAAACAGCTCGAGTGGTGCGGCGAAGCCCCCTTCTACACCCTCGGCCCCGTCATTACCGACATTTCTCCCGGCTACGACCACATGGCTTCCGCCATCGGCGCGGCCATGATCGGGTGGTACGGCACCGCCATGTTATGTTACGTGACCCCCAAAGAACATCTGGGACTGCCCGACCGCAACGACGTGCGGGAGGGCGTCGTAGCCTACCGGATAGCCGCTCACGCGGCGGACCTGGCGAAAGGCCATCCGGCCGCGCAGATTCGCGACAATGCCCTGAGCAAGGCCCGCTTTGAATTCCGGTGGGAGGACCAGTTCAACCTCTCGCTCGATCCGGATCGCGCCCGCGAGTTTCACGACGAGACGCTCCCGCGGCATGGCGAGAAACGGGCGCATTTCTGCTCGATGTGCGGGCCGAAATTCTGCGCGATGGCGCTCTCGCAGCAGGTGCGTGACGAAGCGGACCGTCAACAGGGTTTGCAGGAGCAGGCGGCCGCCTTCAAAGAGGGCGGGGGAGCGCTCTACCGCAAGGTATAATCCCGGTCCGGAGGATGGCCTTCGGCCAAAGAAACTGACACCATGCGCATCGGAACGATAGAACTCGACAAACCCCTCGCCCTGGCCCCCATGGAGGATGTCACGGACTATTCCTTCCGGACCATCTGCAAGGAAATGGGGGCGGACCTCCTGTACACCGAGTTTGCGAGTTCCGAGGCGCTCATACGCGAAGTCGGGAAGACCCTCGACAAGATTCGAATCCGCGACGAAGAACGTCCGATCGCGGTGCAGATCTTCGGCAGTGCGGAATCCTCGATGGAAGGCGCCGCGGCGGTGGCCGAACAGGCGCGTCCCGATTTCATCGACATCAACTGCGGCTGCTGGGTGAAAAAGGTCGCGTTGCGCGGGGCCGGCGCCGGGCTGCTTCAGGATATCGGCAAGTTTGAAACCGTGGTGCGCGGTGTTCTTGCCGGCACCCGCCTCCCCGTGACCGTAAAAACGCGGCTGGGATGGGACGCCGCCAACATCATTATCCTCGACGTCGCCCGCATGCTCGAAGACCTGGGCGTGCAGGCCCTGACCGTCCACTGCCGCACCCGAAAACAGGGGCATAGCGGACAGGCCGACTGGGGCTGGCTCGAACGCCTCAAGAACGCCGTCAGCATGCCCATTATCGGCAATGGCGATGTGACCGGGCCCGAGGACGTCAAACGCATGTTCGAGACGGGCTGCGACGGCGTCATGATCGGGCGGGGCGCCATCCAGAATCCCTGGATTTTCGCGCATGCAAAACACTTCCTGGCGACCGGCGAGACGCCGGAACCGCCGTCGATTCCCGAGCGCGTCGCCTTGTGCATCAGACATCTGCGCCGCACCGTTGAGCGCAAAGGGGAGCACAGAGGTACCGTCGAGTTTCGTAAACACTACAGCGGATACCTTAGAAACCTGCCGCACGTGGCGAAACTCCGCACCGAATTAATGGAGCTATACGACCTGGAGTCCATCGAAACGCGCCTCCATCGATTTCGCGACGATTTTCCGGAGCTCCAGCCGAACGGGGCGCCTCCTCCGAATGCGTCAGAATAGATACACTTGACCGCAGCCGCGGGGCTCGATACCGTGATGCTCACACAAGACAGGCACAGGAATGCCGGGGGAGAGGCCCGATGCTTGACGACCTCAAAGAACGGGTGTGGCTGGCCAACCGGGATCTGGTTGCCCGTGGGCTCGTGTTCGCGACGTGGGGCAATGCCAGCGGCTTTGACCGCGCCAGCGCCCGGCTGGTCATCAAACCCAGCGGCGTGGCTTACGGCGTCATGCGGCCGGACGATATGGTGGTGGTCGAAATGGACGGAGTCGTCGTCGAGGGTTCATTGAGACCGTCGTCGGACACGGCGACCCATCTCGAACTCTACGCCGCCTTTCCTGAGATTGGCGGCATCGTGCATACGCACTCCCATTACGCCACCGTATGGGCGCAGGCCGGCTGCCCGATACCGTGTCTGGGCACGACCCACGCCGATTTTTGTCCGGGCGACGTGCCCATCACCGAACCCCTGACCGAAGAAGAGGTGACGGGGGAATATGAGAGAAACACCGGCCGCGTAATTGTGCGCCGGTTCCGCGACCTGACGCCCCAGGCGTTCCCCGGCGTGCTTGTGGCTCGGCACGGGCCCTTTGCGTGGGGAAAAGAGGTCGAGGACGCCGTCATAAGCGCCGCGACGCTCGAAGAGATCGCGCGCATGGCATTCCACACACTTTCTCTCAATGCGGACGTCACGGCCCTCCCGTCCTGGCTGCTCAACCGGCATTACGAACGCAAGCACGGGCCGGACGCCTATTACGGGCAACGGTAATCCGAAACACGCCGGCCCGCCCGCGCCGGTCAGGGCATGAATTCGGCGAGAAAGTCCAGGGTCACCGCGGTCAGCGTCCGCCCCTGATAGGTGCAGTCCCAGCAGCCATGCTCTCCGTCCGGAATCAGATACGAGCGGCAGGGGATGCCCACCTCGTCGCACTTGGCCTTGAGATTGAGCGCAAAAAGGTACGAGATCGTGGAATCGCTCTTGCCGTGGAAGATCATGATCGGCGGGTCGTCCGCGTCGAAGGCGTCGTTGGTGAACACCGAGCTTCCCCAGCAGTCGATGATAACCGCGGGTTTGGGATCCACGCCCGGATTGTTCTCGGGCGGCACCGGCAGGCTGTTGCCGTCATCCTGGAACTCCCTCGGATCGGTAAGCCCCGCGGCCAGGGCCGCGAACGCGCCTGCCGATTCGCCCCAGATGGCGATTCGGCCGGGATCAATGCCGTACGTGGCGCTGTTGGCGCGGATGTGGCGCATGGCCGTCTTGGCGTCGACAAACGCCGCACGCACGGCCGCCAGGGAAGGAATGTTCAAGTCTTTTGTCCCTTCCGTGTCCGGATGCCATGATTTCTCCGTGGGAGGTTTGTCGCCGTCCAGGCGGTAATCGATCAGGAAGCAGACGTAGCCTTTCGTGGCAAGCCCATTGGCGGCCCGGACGAGGTTCTCGTCCGTCTTTGTGCCGCTGAGGAAACTGCCGCCATGGATCATCAGCACGGCGGGCCGGTTGGTGGCCGGCACATCGGTAGGCTCTATCAAGTCGAAATAGAGGTCTTTAAGACGGTAGCCGAGCTCGGCCGTATCGTCTTCCACGTAGCCCGCGCCATACACGAGGTCGCTCGTGCGGACAACGTTGTCTGAGAACAGCGGCTTTGGGCAGCCGGCGAGAAGGGCGGGCAGGAGCGCAAGGAGCAGCGCCGCGCCAACGCGGGTGATGGGCGATGTGGTCATGGTATCTCTCCTGAGTGCTCGTCGTAACATTGGAACAGGCCTTTTCTCACTCCATTATAGCCTTTTCCGGGCGCAGGCGCCGCTCGGGCACGGTCCGGACCGCACCGGTCCGGCGCGAAATGGAAAGGGAGAGTCCCCCGTTTCAAGGAACTCTCCCGGTATCCCGTCCTGATGGATGGTCAGATCTTGGGGATTACGGATTCCGCCGCATCAATGATGCTCTGGTCAAGATCGTAATCTTCCAGTTTCCTGTTCGTATAGGCCTCGTAGGCGGTCATGTCAAAGTGGCCGTGTCCGCTCAGATTGAACAGAATGGCTTTCGACTCACCGGACTCCTTGCATTTGAGGGCCTCGTCGATGGCTACGCGGATGGCGTGTCCGGATTCGGGCGCGGCGAGGATGCCTTCCGCCTTGGCGAACATCTGGAGGGCATCAAACACCGGGTTCTGGTGGCAGGCAACCGCCCGCATGAACCCTTCCTTGACCATGAGGGCCACCTGCTGGGCGACGCCGTGGTAGCGGAGACCGCCCGCGTGAATCCCCGGCGGTACGAACTGGTGGCCCAGCGTGTACTGAAGCAGCAGCGGGGTCATGTGCGCGGTATCGCCGTAATCGTAGGCATACAGGCCCCGGGTGAGGGTCGGGCAGGCCGTCGGCTCGACAGCAATGAAATCGATGTTCTTGCCTTTCTTCTTCATGGGCACAAAGGGGAACGAGATGCCGGCGAAATTCGAACCGCCGCCGCAGCAACCGATCACGACATCGGGTTCCTCGCCCACCTGCTCGAGCTGGGCTTTGGCCTCCAGCCCAATGACCGTCTGGTGGAGCAACACGTGGTTCAGCACGCTCCCCAAGCTGTATTTGGCCCGGCCGCCGCTCTTGGCCGCGACTTCAACGGCCTCGGAGATAGCCATCCCCAGGCTGCCCGTGGTGTCCGGGAACTTCGCCTGGAACGCCCGGCCGTTGTCGGTGGTGTCGCTCGGACTCGAGACCACGTCGGCGCCGTACGTCTGCATCAGAACGCGCCGGTACGGCTTCTGCTCGAAACTGACCCGCACCATGTACACGGTGCATTTCATGTCAAGCATCGAACACGCGATGGCGAGGGCGGTTCCCCACTGGCCCGCGCCAGTTTCGGTCGTGAGCTCGTTGACGCCTTCTTTCTTGTTGAAGTAGGCCTGGGCGATGGATGTATTGATTTTGTGGCTGCCGGAAGGCGTGACACTTTCGTTCTTATAGAAGATTCTGGCCGGGGTATCGAGCATCTTCTCCAGCCGGTACGCGCGGCGCAGGGGCGTCGGACGGTACAGCTGGTAGATGTCCATCACCTCGCCGGGAATCGAGATCGCCGGCTGGGTGGACATCTCCTGTTCGATGAGCGACATCGCGAAGATCGCCGAGAGATCGTCTGCCTTCAAGGGCTGATGCGTAACCGGGTGAAGCGGCGGCTTCATCGGCGCGGGCAGATCCGGCGTGACGTTGTACCACGCATCGGGCATTTTTTGGGCGTCAAGCAGAATGTTGTACTCGGTCATTGGTCGTTCCCCCTCCTGGGTGTACGTTGATTCCGGAAATAGAATCATACAATATCCAACCGGCGGGATGCGAGAGAAAAACCACCCTCACTACGCGGGGGCAGTGAGTTCCCGGAAAGGTGGCCAAAAATGAGCGGGAGGAGCCGGATGGTCTGGATGGTCGTGCCCGGTGTGCTGGTTCTGGCGGGCGCAGCTCTGCTTGTCGGCGGCGTGCAGCGCGCCATCGTGTTTCCTGCGACGCGCGCCATGGCGTGGAGCCCCGCTGAGGCGGGATGGGACTACGTTGACGTGTTTCTCTCCGTGGACGGCCATACGACCCACGGCTGGTGTATCCCGGCCTCCCAGTCGCGCGGCGTGATCCTCTACTCGCACGGCAACGGCGGCAACATCAGCGGCCGCATGGGGGGGATCGCCATCTGGCGCGATCTGGGTTTTGACGTGTTCATCTACGACTACGGCGGTTACGGAAACAGCACCGGGAAACCCTCCGAGAAACGGTGTTATCAGGACATCCGGGCCTGTTGGCGCTGGCTCGTCGAAGAGCAGGGGATTCCGCCGGAACGCATTGTCCTGTTCGGACGCAGCCTGGGCGGCGCCGTCGCCGCGGATCTTGCCGCGGAAGTCACACCGGGTGCGGTCATCCTCGAGAGCACATTTACGTCCGCGGTCACCCTGGGGAAGGAGGCGTTCCCGTTCCTGCCCGTCGGCCTCCTGCTGCGCCATCGCTTCGAGACGGAGGACAAGCTTGCGCGGTTCACCGCCCCTCTGCTCGTCGTCCACAGCCCGGACGACGATATCGTGCCCTATCATCACGGCAAGGCCCTGTTCGAGCGGGCGCCCGAGCCCAAGACCTTTCTCGAGATCGGCGGCGGCCACAACGACGGGTTTTCCGAAACCGGGGAGCCCTACGTCCAGGGCCTGCGCCGTTTCCTCGATCCGCTCTTTCCCGCAAATTAGGGTGAATGGCTCACGAATTCCAGAAGATGCCGCATCTGGGTCCGCCAGGCACGCAGAAAACATGCTGCGATCCGCGGCGCTGGGAAAGAGCGGGTCAGGTCTTGGCGGTAACGACGTAGACCGCCTCTTCCGCAAAGAGGTTGGGCCATTGACGCACCATGCCCCCCCCACCGGCAGTGGAGAGGGGGATTTCCCGTTCGATTTGCACGTTCTGCAGTTCGCAGAATTGACGGAAATCCTTGACAGACAATACGTTGCGATTCGGAGTCGAGTGCCAGGAGTAGGGCAGGTTCCGGGTGACGGGCGCCTTCCCCTGAAACGAGAGCATGGCCCGGACCTTCCAGAACCCGAAATTCGGAAAGCTGATGATGCATTTCTTGCCCACGCGGAGCATCTCGCGGATGGCCAGTTCGGGCTTCTCGATGACCTGCAGGGTCATACTGAGGATGACGTAATCGTAGCTCGCGTCCGGGATCGCGCTCAATCCCTTGTCAACGTCCGCCTGAACCACGGAAATGCCGCGGTTGACGCAGCGGATAATGTTATTCTCGGCCACCTCCAGCCCCATGCCGTCCACCTGTTTCAGGCGGACAAGCCGGTGGAGCAGCTCGCCATCGCCGCACCCGATGTCCAGCACGCGGCTTCCGGGGTCGACCAGGTCGACAATGAGATCATAGTCAACGCGGGGCCCCTCGTAGATGCTGTTGCGGGAGAGCGGCGCGGGATCGGTGGAATTCGCCGCAACGGCCGCGGCCGGCGCGGCCTCCCGGGTCTTCCGGTCCGGGTCGAGGGTATGCTCCAGAAAGCCGGCAATGAGGCCTTTCATGGCATCCACTTCGAGCAGGAAGGCGTCGTGCCCGTAATCGGAATGGATGTTGCAATACGTTACCTCTTTCCGGTTTCGCACGAGCGAATCCACCATTTCCCGGGACTGGTACGGGGGATAGAGCCAGTCCGAGGAGAAAGAGAGCACCATGACACGCGACTGGATCCGGGCGAACGCCTGATCCAGAGAACCATACGCGGCGACCAGGTCAAAATAGTCGCAGGCCTTGGTGAAATAGAGATAGCTGTTCGCGTCGAAACGGTTGACAAATTTCTCGCCCTGATAGTCAAGATAGGTCTCGACGGAGAACTCGCTCGCGAAATCATAGCTGTACTCGGACTTGCCGCGGAGGGTCCGCCCAAACTTGGCGCGCATGGTTTCGTCGGACAGATACGTGATGTGCCCAAGCATGCGGGCGATCGAGAGTCCCTGCACGGGCCCGTCTTCCCCGTAGTAATTGCCGTTCTGAAACGCGGGGTCCGCCTGAACCGCATGCCGGCCCACGGCATCGAATGCAATCGCCTGCGCGCCGTTGTGCGGGCCGGAAGCAATGCAGATGCCCGAACGCACGGCGTCCGGGTACCGGGTGATCCATTCCAGGACCTGCATGCCGCCCATCGAACCGCCCGCTACCGACAGGAGGCGCTCGATGCCCAGGTGGTCCAGCAGGCGCCGCTGCGCGCGGACCATGTCGCCGATGGTGACTATGGGAAACGACAGACCGTAGGGTTGGCCGGTGTCGGGATTGATAGAATAGGGTCCGGTTGTGCCGCGGCAGCCACCGAGACAGTTTGAGCAGATTACGAAGTACTTGTCGGTATCGAAACCTTTTCCGGGACCGATCATATTGTCCCACCAGCCGGGTTTGGGATCGGTGGGGGTATGGAACCCGGCCGCGTGGGCGTCGCCCGTCAGGGCATGCAGGATCAGGATGGCGTTGGACCGGTCGGGATTGAGAGCGCCGTAGGTCTCGTACGCGATGGTGATGGGCCCCAGTTTCCGGCCGCAGTCCAGCTCCAGCTGGCCGGGCGGTTCAGCAAACCGGAATTCCCGGGGTGTGACTATGCCAACCGAGCCTTCGCCTGCCATCCCTGTTCCCTCGGTCTCCGCCGCACATTGACACAAAAAAACGGGCGCGGTCCCTGGAAAGAGGCACCGCACCCGCTGAGTATACCACTACTTGCCGGCGTGTTCCAGCGCCTGGTCCAGATCGGCAACGATGTCCTCGACATCTTCGATGCCGACCGACACCCGGATCATGTTGGGCGTGACTCCGGCCTCCTTCTGCTCCTCCGGCGAAAGCTGCTGGTGCGTCGTCGATGCCGGATGAATGACGAGGGTCTTCGCATCCAGGATATTCGCCAGATGCGAGGCGAGCTTGACGGCGTTGATGAATTTCTTGGCGCCCTCATAGCCTGCCTTGACGCCAAACGTCAGGATGGCGCCCTGCCCGCCCGGCATGTATTCACGGGCGCGTTTGTGGTCGGGATGGCTCTTCAACCCGGGGTAGCTGACCCATTCGACCGCCGGATGCGCCTCGAGGTGGCGGGCCACTTTCAGGGCGTTGTCGGAATGTCTCGGAACACGCAGGTGGATCGTTTCCAGACCCTGCAGCAGCATGAAGGCGTTGAAGGGGGAGAGGCAGGGGCCCATGTCGCGCAGCAGGGTGACCCGCGCCTTGATGATGTACGAGATATTGCCCAGCGGTTTCATGGCCTCGTAGAACTTCAGCCCGTGATAACTCTCGCAGGGTTCCGTCAGTTCCGGGAACTTCCCGTTGTTCCAGTCGAACGTGCCGCCGTCCACGATAACGCCCCCGATGGAGGTGCCGTGACCGCCGATTACTTTCGTGGCGGAATGCACAACGATATCGGCGCCATGCTCGATCGGCCGGAACAGAATGGGCGACGCGGCCGTGTTGTCCACAATCAGCGGAATACCGTGCTGGTGCGCGACGTTCGCGATGGCCTCGATGTCCGGCACATCGCACGCCGGGTTGCCGATGACCTCGCAGAACAGGAAGCGCGTGTTGTCGTCGATGGCTTCGGCAAAGTTCGAAGCGTCGTGCGCATCGACAAACCGGGCCTCGATACCCAGGTCCTTAAAGGTATGCGCAAACAGGTTGTACGTGCCGCCATAGAGGGTCGAAGAGGACACGAGGTTCTGGCCGGACTTCGTGATGTTGAGCGCGGCCAGAGTGATCGCGGAACTGCCGGACGCGAGGCCGAGCGCGCCCACGCCGCCTTCGAGCGCCGCCATGCGCTTCTCGAAGACATCGACCGTGGGATTCATAATCCGCGTGTAGATGTTGCCGAATTCCTCGAGGCCAAAAAGGCGCGCGGCATGCTCGGCGCTGTCAAAAACATAGGAAGTCGTCTGGTAAATGGGCACCGCGCGCGAGCCCGTAGTGGGGTCGGGCTCCTGCCCCGCGTGAAGGGCACGCGTCCCTAGTCCGTGCTGGCTGCTATCCGACATCTTAATTTCCTCTCCCTCAACCTTGTTCTTCCCGAACCGGAGCTCACCCCTCAAACAGCGGGGTGGACAGATACCGCTCTCCTGAATCGGGAAGAATGACCACGATGTTCTTTCCTCGATACTCTTTCCGCCCGCCAAGCCGCAGTGCGACCGCCGCCGCCGCTCCGCAACTGATGCCGCTGATCAGACCTTCTTCACGGGCAAGCCTTCGCGCCGTTTCGAATGCTTCTTCGTTTGTTACCGTCTCGACCTTGTCCACCAGGCTCATGTCCAGGACTTCGGGGATGAACCCCGCGCCAATGCCCTGTATCTTGTGAGGACCGGGCTCTCCGCCAGAAAGCACCGCGGACGTCGCCGGCTCCACCGCCACGATCTCGACCGGCTTTCCTTCGGTCTCTTTGAAGTACCGCGCAACCCCGGTAATCGTGCCTCCTGTTCCCACGCCCGACACAAACACATCGACCTTTCCGTCCAGATCATTCCAGATTTCCGGGCCGGTGGTCTTGAAATGAATGGCGGGGTTGGCCGGGTTGCGGAACTGCTGGGGCATGTGAAAGCCGGGGTTGCCCGCGACGATCTTCTCGGCCTCGCGAATCGCGCCGGGCATACCCTGTTCGCCCGGGGTGAGAACCACCGTTGCCCCAAACGCCTTCAGCATCTGCCGCCGCTCCAGGCTCATGGTCTCGGGCATGGTCAGCACGAGCTTGTATCCTCGGGCCGCCGACACATACGCCAGCGCGATGCCTGTGTTGCCCGAGGTTGGCTCAACAATCGTCCCGCCGGGTTTCAGCAGCCCGCGCCGCTCGGCGTCCCAGACCATGCTCGCGCCAATTCGACACTTGACGGAGTAGGCGGGATTGCGCCCTTCCACTTTTGCGAATATGCTGGCATGCAGCCCCTGGCCCAGACGCTGGAGATGGATCAGCGGGGTGTTGCCTATGCTGAAACTGTTGTCGTCGAAGACGCGCATCTCGAATTTCCTCCCCGAGACGTTGGAACCGGCTCAGCTACTACAGAAACCCGTCCAGACTTCCTGCCGGCTCGCATTACTGCTGACCGCTCGCCTGAGTGAAAAACCTCATGTCGGGATGAGCGATGCTATCACCTTAAATCGTTATTATCAAACGCTATGGGAGCGAATTTCGTGCGCACGCCGAATCATGCCAGCTCCGCTCGGCTTTCTTAGAAATCGGAACGCGTCCCCGGCTGTAAGTATTCCTCGGTAGATTGGTTACTGCGCATGGCAGGAGCCGCGCAGACAGGAGGATGAGCCGTACGGACGGGTTGAAACCGGGGTCGCAAAACGGGAGAATAGCCCCGATTTGCGGGGAAGACCCGCGGAGACGTTGCCCCGGGGAATTCCGTGGTTTCCACAGTATGTGCCCATGGGTCCTGGCGCCCAGGCACGGAGTTTGTCATCTCATGTTGGAGAATCGCTTGCGTCCAGGCGGCCTGAAACGCGTGTTCGAACAGGAGTGGGTGCGCCCGCTTGGCACACTGCTGTTCGTCGTTGTGCTGGCCACGGTTTTTTCCCCGCACCGCGATGGGCAGCTCGTGTTCTGGCAATCCCGGAACCTGTTCAATGTGCTGCGGCAGATCTCGGAGATTGGCATTCTGGCCGTTGGCATGACCCTGGTCATCATTACCGGGGGCATCGACTTGTCCGTGGGCTCGCTGCTGGCCCTGGCCTCCACCTTGTTCGCGTTCACGTTTGTCAGCCACGAATGGTCCCTGGGCGCCGCTCTGGCGGTCGCGCTTGTGGCAACCACGTTGTTCGGGCTGGTCAGCGGCCTGCTCGTCTCGAGGTTGCGGATGCAGCCCTTCATCGCCACCCTGGCCGTCATGACGGGAAGCCGGGGTTTTGCCAAATGGCTGGTGGAAAACAAGACCATCGATTTTCCTATGGGGGAGGAGTATACGGCCCGCGTGGCGGATTTCCTGGCGCGGCAGAGCGTTGTGATTCCGACGTTTGCGTGCATCGCCCTGCTCGGGGCCATCTTGCTCAACCGCACGCGTTTCGGGCGCTACGCGGTGGCCATCGGCGGTTCGGAGGAGGCCGCGCGGCTCTCCGGCATCCCGGTGCGGCGGGTTAAGATGGGCGTCTACGTGCTCAGTGGGTTCCTCGCCGGCATTGCCGGCCTCCTGCATTGCGCCCAGTCGCACCAGGGCAGTTCCAACGCGGGCATGTCGTACGAGCTGGATGCCATTGCCGCGGCCGTGATCGGCGGCACGAGCCTCGCCGGGGGAAAGGGCGGGATGCTCGGGACGGTCGTGGGCGCCCTGGCCCTGGGGATCCTCTCGAACCTGCTGGGACTGCGCAATGTCGACGAAAACGTGCAGTGGATGGTAAAAGCCGTTATCATTGTCATTGCCGTCTGGCTTCAGATGGTCGGAATGAAGAAGAAAGTGTAGCGTCGTCCCCGGGGGGCCGTGCCTGAGGCGGAAAGACGCCACTCACGCGAGGGCAAACGCATGAGCAAGATGATCCGGATTATCCCTGCGCTGGCCGTCAGCCTCATGTTGGCGGGCTGCGGCGGTCAGACGGACAGCGGTGCGCAGACCGGCTCCGTACCGTCAGGCGGCGAGAAGTTCACCATCGTCTTCTCCCAGTGCAACAGCGCCGAACCCTACCGGGCCGTTCAAAACAAGATCTTCCAGACCGCTGTCCAGGAGAAATACGCGGACCTCGTCGACTTCCACATCACCGACGCCCAGCAGGACAACATGAAGCAGATCGGGCAGATCGAGAACATCATTCTTCAGGGAGTCGATCTGCTGATCGTGGCGCCGAACGAGGCCGCGCCCTTGACCAATGTGGTTCGACAGGCCCACGACGCGGGTATCAAGGTCATCTGCCTTGAACGCGATCTCGCCGCCCCCGTGTACGACCTCTTCGTCGGCGCCGACAACGTGGAAATCGGGGAGATGGCCGGCCAGTACGTCAAGGAATATCTGGAATCCAAAGCCATCGAGAACCCCGTCGTCGTGGAGATGAAGGGCCTTCTCGGCACCAAGCCGCAGGAAGAACGCCATGACGGGGCGCGGAAACACATCGACACCGTCCCCAATGTGACGGTCATCGAAGATGTCGCGAGCTGGCTTCAGAGCGAGGCCAAGAAACGCATGGAAACCCTGATTCAGGCCAATCCGAAGATTGACGCGGTCTACGCCCATAACGATCCGATGGCCGTTGGGTGTTATCTTGCGGCGCGCGAAGCGGGCCGGGAAGCAGAGATGCTTTTCGTCGGCGTCGATGGGCTGGGCGGGCAGGCCGGCGGAATCAAAAAGGTCATGGACGGGGTCCTCCAGTGTACCTTTGTGTACCCCCCCTGTGCGGCCGAGGCCATCGACTGCGCCGTGGCCATGCTTCAGGGCAAGGACGTGCCGGAACGGGTGATCCTGAAACCCACCAAGATCACCAAAGAGAACGCCGCGGAATGGTACGCAAAAGCCACCGTCGAATAGGCCCCGTTGCCCGGCTGTCCCGGCGCATGTTCGGCCCGCTCCTCGCGGCGGCCGTGGCGGGAGTGTTCGCGGCCGGCTGCGGCGCGTCCCTGCACGACACCGTCGCGACCGGCGATCTGGACCGCGTGCGGGCGCTGCTTGCCCGCAACCCGGAGGCCCTCGAAAGCCGGGATGGGATGCAGAAAACCCCCGTCTATTTTGCCATCACCTACGACCGCGTGGACGTGTTGAGGTTTCTCATCGAACAGGGGGCGGACGTCAACGTCCGGGACAAGACCGGCTTGACGCCTCTCCATGTCGCGACGTTTATGAGCCGCCCGGCCTGCGCGGACGTGCTGATCAAGGCGGGCGCCCGAATTGACGCGGTGGACGATTTTGGCGACACCCCGCTGCATTCCGGGGCGATCCACGGCATGACGGGGATGATTGGATTCCTCGTGCGGCGCGGCGCCGATCTGCACGCGGTCAATCGGAATGGCCAGACCCCCCTGGACCTCGCGGTGAAATACCACCAGGATCGGGCCGTGGATACCTTGCGAAAACTGATGGAAGCGCGGCCGTGAAAGCGCTCGAGGCCCTGCGCCTGCCTGCCGGGTTCGCTTTCTGATACACTACCCGGCGGAGGAGCAGATGACAGCCTCAACGAACGATGTAGTTACCATATATACGGATGGCGGATGTGACCCCAATCCTGGCCGGGGCGGATGGGGCGCCGTGATGGTCTACGGGGATCGCGTCAGGGAACTCTCCGGGCACGAGGACGTCACGACGAACAACCGCATGGAACTTACCGCGGCAGTGAAAGCGCTCGAGGCCCTGCGCCGGCCCTGCCGGGTCGCCCTGCATACGGATTCCCAGTACCTTCAGAAGGGGATCACGGACTGGATGCGCAGATGGAAACGTAACGGCTGGCGCACGCGCAACGGGGCCGTCAAGAACCAGGATCTCTGGCAACGCCTCGACGAACTGACGCTCCAGCACGACATCGCCTGGCACTGGGTGAGAGGGCATGCCGGCGATGCGCTCAATGAACGCTGCGATGCGCTGGTGCGCGAGGCCCGGTCACGCGCCCATGCGAATTAGAGATATCAGCACACATGTCGGATAAACGAAAAGCGACGGAGGTCCACGGGAGCGCAACCGGCTCGAGAAAGCAGGATCTCACCCTGTGCCTGATCTTCATTCTGATTGGGATGGGCGGGGTCTTGTTCTCGACGCGTTGGGATGATCCCGTTCTCCACAGAATTACCCTGTTGCTCTCCGTGGCCCTCCCCGTGTTTGGCGTAGGAAACTTCCTGGCCCGCCTCCACGTGACCGGGCTTCTGAAACTCCTGCTCATCGCGGGTGTGCTGATGTTGATCGTGGGCGGCATGACGACCGTCGCCGGATTCCCCGGCACGTTCGACTCGGACGAAGTCCCCGTGTATATGCGGGTGTTTGCCCGCTGGGTCGGCGCGCTGGGACTGCTCGCCGGTCTGGTCGCCATCCTGTTCGCCGTCGTCCGGAGCGAAGAAGAGCTGACGGAGATCGGCGACCGGTTCCGCTACCTGACGGAGCACATGAGCGAGGGATTCACGCTCTCCGCTCCGGACGGCACCATCTTCCTGGCAAACCGGCGCTTTCTAGAAATGACCGGCCTCGGCAGCGATGAGGTGGTGGGCCGGAACGCCCAGGAGATGCTCCATGAACTCGAGCAGGAGTCCCTGCTCGAGCACATCGGACAGAACAAGCAACGCCGCGTGTCGGAATTCGTGATCACTCACCGGGTGCGCGGCCAGGAGCGCCATTTCGCCGTAAGCGGCACACCCATCTTCAACCGGAGAGGACAGCATGCCGGTACCGTCGCCATCTTCCGCGACGTCACCGAACAGGTCGAGTTGTCGAAAAGCCTCGAGAAGTATGCCGCGGGCCTGCAACGTCTGGTGGAGGAACAAACGCGCCAGCTGCGCGACTCGGAAGAACGCCTGCGCGGCTTGCTCATCCACATGAACGAGGGCTTTCTCACCCTCGACGGGGCGTTCCGGGTGCGCTTCGCCAACGAGCGCATCTGCGAGATGCTGGGACTGGGACCCGGCGAACTCGTCGGCCGGGATGTGTTCGAATTCGTTGATCCTGCGGGACGCGTCAAGCTGCTGAACCTGCTCGAAGTGGCCGAATCCAAACAACCCCGGCGCCTTCAGCAGGAGACCGCTCTGGTCTCGCCTTCCCGCGGTGGGCTCCCGGTGGTGCTTGGCGTCTCGCGCGTCGAGGACTCGCGCGAGGGCGGCGCGCGCTACTCCCTGGTTGTCACCGACGTGAGCAAGCAGAAGGAGATGCAGCGCCAACTCGAGGTCCGGGCCATCCAACTGGAATCGGCCAACGAGGAATTGCGCATCCTGGACCGCACCAAAGACAGTTTTCTGACCAACGTCACCCACGAACTGCGTACGCCCCTGAGCACGATCCGCGGATACGTCGAGATGCTCGATTCCGAGTGCATCGGCACCCTCGAAAACGAGCAGAAAAACGCCCTCGAGGTCATTTCCAGAAACCTCGAACGCCTCGGGACCCTCATCGAGGAGATGATTGAATTCAGCCGGATGCAGATCCGCGGGTTCCGCCTGAAAATCTCCCTTTTTGACCTGGCAAAGCTCGCCGAAGAATGTGTGCGCTCCATACGCCCGACGGCCATGCAGCGCGGGCTGAACCTGGTGTTTTCGCCCCCGGGAGGGCTCCCGCTGGTGTGGGGCGATCGCGCCCGGCTGGCGCAGGTCCTCACAAACCTGCTGTCCAATGCGGTGAAATTCACCGAGGCCGGTGGAAAGGTCGAGGTCAACCTCAGCCGTGCGCCGGGCGGCACGGCCCTCCTGAGCGTGGCCGATACCGGCATTGGAATCGAGCCGGAGTTCCAGAAACGCGTGTTCGATAAGTTCTTCCAGGTCGACAACTCGCTGGAACGGCGCTATGAGGGCGCCGGCATCGGCCTGTCCATCGCCAGGAGCATCGCCGAGGCCCATGGCGGCGATATTGAGCTCTTCAGTGTTCCGGGCGAGGGCAGCCGATTCACCCTCGTCCTGCCGGAAGTCTTTTTCGACGACAGTTACACTCCCGGCGAAAACGCCCGCTTCGACGGCAAACGGATTGTCTGCGTCTCGGACGACGCCGGAATTCGGGAAAAACTGACCGTCCTTCTGAAGACGTGGGGAGCGCGCGTCGAAGCGATAACGGGCGGACACGAAGCCGTTCGCGCCTGCAGGGAAAACCCGCCGGATCTCATCCTATCGGATGAGAACACGTCCGACGTCGCGGGCACGGCCTTCATCACATTGTTGCACAATGCGTTTGGCGAGAAGACCGGGCCCGTGGTTCTGCTGAAGGGGAAGAACGCGCCCGAAGAAGAAGATTTCATCGATCTGAGCGGTACGGTTGAGACGCTGGAGAAGCCGTTCCAACCGCATGAGTTCTTCTGGAAAGTCCATCGGATGCTCAGCGATCCTCAGGCCGTCCTGGCGCTTTCAGAAACCCGGCCGACGGCCCCGCGCGATCTTGACGGAGAAATCGGCCACGCCGTGATCATCCCCGATGAAGACCTGCTGGAATGGATACACGTCGCCCTGGCCAACCGGAAGATCGCCGCCACGTATTTTGCTGATCCGGACGAGGCCCTGACCCAGCTCGAAATCCGGGGAGCCCGCTCGCTCCTGTTCGATATGGATGGATTGACCCCCGAACAATCCGCGCGCCTTGCACGCTGGGTGCAGGAAACCCATACGCCCCTCTGCGCGGTCACCGGCCTCCCCGAAAGCAGCCCGCCGGCGCATCAGGCTGACGCCGTCCTGACCAAGCCGTTCAGCATTCAGGACGTTCTGGATACACTGTCGGAGTTGGATGCGGCGCTTCCCGCCGCCAATGGAGTCCCGGAGAATTCCAGGGACCGCGCGCCATGAGCCTGTCGGCTCAACTATAGCCGATGAAAATGAACACGACCGGCGAAGGCGCCGGTCGTATATCGGACGAATTTTTGCGGCAGCAAAGGAGGATATTCGGAATCATGAAGGCGGGCCTGTTAATTGTCTTGTGTTTGTGCGCGCTGGCGCCGGTTGTCCACGCCGATCTGGACGAGCAACTTGCGGCGGAATGCGGCAGCGCAGTGTGCGTTCTCGCCGATTCCGGGCTCCCGGTCCGGGAGTACAATGCCGAGGAGATCAGGCCCCCTGCGAGCATGGTCAAGCTCATGCTGATGCTGATGGTCTGTGAGGGCATTCACGAGGAGAAATGGACTCTGGACACGCCCATCCCGGTGTCCCGCCACGCGGAGAGCATGGGCGGCTCGCAGGTCTACCTGAAAGCAGGCGAGGAATGGAAGCTGGGCGACCTGCTGGGGGCCCTCTGCGTCGCTTCCGCGAACGACGCCGCCATGGCCATCGCCGAAGGCCTGTGGGAAACCAAGGAGAACTATCTGGAGGCCATGAACACGCGCGCCCGGGCGCTCGGCATGACCCATTCCGTCTTCCACAGCGTGCACGGCCTGCCCCCGGACAAAGGCCAGGCCGAAGACAAAACCTGCGCGAACGATATGGCCATTCTCGCGCGAAAGTGCACTCAGGAGCCTCTCATCATGGAGTGGGTCGGCCTCAAGGAACTCACGTTTCGGGAGGGCGAGGCCGTCAAATACAACACGAACCGTCTCTTGTGGGACCTCGAAGGATGCGACGGTCTCAAGACCGGATTCACTCGCGCCGCCGGCTGGTGCGTATCGGTAACGGCGGAACGCGACGGCATCCGGCTGGTGGCCGTGGTGATGGGCTGCAAAACGGGCTCAGGCCGGTTCAATCTGGCCGCGGAAATCCTGGAGGAGGGGTTCCGTGAAACCGAACGCGTGCGGCTGTTGGCGAAAGGCGCTCCGGTCGACCCCGAAGTGCCGGTCCAGAACTGCACCGTGCCGGGCACCCGCCTCACCGTCCCCGAAGAGATCTGGATCACGGTCCCCAAACGCGCGAAGGCCGACCTGAAGATGCTGACAGAAACCCCGGCCCTCTTGCGCCCGCCGGTCGAAGCCGGCGAGACGCTCGGCAGCCTCCGCATTGCCCTGGGCGAGACCGTGCTTGCCCAGGCGCCCCTGACGCTCGCGGAACCGCTCGAACCTGCATCGCTGCGGTGGAAACTCGTCCGCAGCGTCGTGAACCCTTAGCCGTTCACCCGCGCAGGCTTTCGATGGCTTCGAGGTAGCTGTCGCTCCCGAATACATACGAACCCGCTACGAGCACGTTGGCGCCGGCGGCGACGACCTGGGGCGCGGTATGCTGATCGATGCCGCCATCGACCTCGAGGTCGCGCTCTTCCCCCAGCATGGCGCGAACAAGCTCGATTTTGCGCAGCATCCCGGAGATGAACTTCTGTCCCCCGAACCCCGGGTTGACCGTCATGATCAGAACCAGATCGACCGAATCCGCCAGAAATTCGATGTCGTCCGGTGGCGTGCCCGGATTGAGCACCACCCCGGCCTTACAGCCGAGATCGCGGATTCGGGTCAACAGACGATGCGGATGGCGCGACGCTTCAGCATGGAACGTGATGATGTCCGCCCCTGCGTTCGCAAAATCATCCACGAATTCCTCGGGATTGTCCAGCATGAGATGCACGTCCATGGGCACCGTCGAGTGACGCCGCAGGGCGCTCACCACGGGCGGGCCAATGGTGAGGTTCGGCGCAAAATGCCCGTCCATGATGTCGAGATGGATCCAGTCGGCCCCAGCTTCGATGACCGCCTGGATTTCCTCCCCAAGGCGGCTGAAATCGCTCGAGAGCAATGAGGGTGCAATCTTAAGTTTGGGCAACGCCTTCCTCCTGGCCTTTCGGGTCCAAATGGTTCGTGATGACCGGGGGGTTGTCCCCCTCGTAGTAGTAGGTGCAGGCCCGCTGGCCATCCACATACACTTCTACCGTCAGTTCTTCGTTAAACGACAACGGGAGCCGAAGCCTGGTGTTTGGTTCATACTTCGGCCGCTCGCCCGCGTTGTACTGTTCCTGGCTGGGCAGCACCGTCTGCCGCGTTCCTCTCCGGTCAATGACATCGATGCGCACCTCACGAGGAGTCCACTCGCCGGGCACCGTGTAGACCACCTCGACTTTCCGCATGGAATTGGGCAACACCGTCTCCCCGGACGTCCGCACCTCATAGGTGACCGATTGGCCCTCCTGAAGGAGGGTCCCCGGCGCCGGAGTCTGGGCCAGAACCCGATTGGGTTCGGCGTTCGGGTTGTCGATCCGGTTGGCGAGCACCTGCACGCCCATCGGGGCAAGGAGCGCCATGGCGTCTTCCACCGAAAGCCCCACGATGCTGGGCATGGTCAGGACGTTCTGGGTCGTTCCCTTGCTCAGCAGGAGATGCACTGGTTCGCCCGCGCGCAGCGGACGGCCCGCCGGCGGGTCCTGCGCGATCACCTGGTCGCGCGGAGCGCTGTGCCGGATCCAGGCCTTGTTCCCAAGACGCATCCCGGGGGTAAGGGCGCCTTCCACGTCTTTAAGGGCTTTGCCGACGTACTCGGGCGCCGACGCGATTTCCGCCCCCTGGCTGACCGTCGGGAACACCTCGCGTCCCGCGCGTACCACCGCCCCGGGCTCCGGACGCTGGCTGATCACGTGATAGGGCGGCACCTGATCGCTGAACATCGGGGTCTGCTTGCCCATCTCCAGCCCCACCTTTCCGAGTTCAAAGGAGGCCTGGGTCACGGAAAGCTGTGTGATGTTGGGCACGGTCACGTATTCGCCTCCGGTAACCGCCGAGTTGAACACATACAGGCCCGCCCCGGCCATCACCAGCAAAAAAAAGGCCGTCGCCAGCGTCCACCGAAGCGACCATCCGAAAAAACGGAAAACAAAGAAGGCCAGGTTCAGGATCGCTTCCGCAATCGTGTCAAGAAAAACCCGTCCAGCCCGTCCCGCGCGGGGCTCGTTCGATACGTTCCCGTGTCTATTCTCCATACATCCATCCAGGTTGGGCCGTCTTCACGTTCGACGGGCGCCTCTTCCACCACGCCCGCGATGACCTCCCCGGTCTCTTCAGGCGTACACGTGCACACAGAATACACGATAACTCCGCCATTCTGGCAGAGTGCGATTGCGGACCTCAACAAGTGCCGTTGAAGCCGGCTCAGTTCCACAATGTCCTGCTCGAGCAGCCGGTACTTCAGGTCGGGATGCCGGCGCAGCGTGCCCAGGCCGGAGCATGGGGCGTCCACCAGCACGCGGTCGATCTTGCCGGCCAGGCGCTTGATCCGCTCGTCACGCTCGTGCGCGATGGCCGCCGGATGGACATTGGACAGCTTGCTGCGGGCCAGCCGCGGCTTGAGCGCGTCCAGCCGGTGGGCCGAGGTATCGAAGGCATAGAGCCGGCCCGTGTTGCGCATGGCCGCTCCGATCGCCAGCGTCTTGCCGCCGGCGC
>DDYW01000140.1 GCA_002348185.1 Candidatus Hydrogenedentes bacterium UBA2224
GGCTACTCAAATTCGACACCTGCGGTGTCGTTCGGAGAGGGGACGACGCCGGTTTCATGGGCTTTGCGCGGGGTATAGAGTCTTGCGGTGTCATTCAGGGCAGGGGAGTCCGCAGCGCCCAGCAAGCCCCCAGTCCACTCAGTCCGTTCAGTCCACCAAGTCCACCGAGTCCACCGAGTCCACCGGGTCCACCGGGTCCACCGGGTCCACGGGGTGGCCGCGATGGCGCCGGTCCTGCACCGGATGCAGGCGAGACGCCTGCGCTACGTTGGAAGGAAGACCCGGGGCTGAGGCATTCGCTCGGCCCGCGTAGCGCGGCAAACGGGGGTCTGACGGGTCTCCCATCACCTTCGGCAGCGACGCGGTCTGCCTGGCGTATCCCCGGGACTAGGGCGCGTTCGTGCCGTTGATTTGCCCCGGAACCGTTGCTACCATTCCGCCAGATTGCCGGGAACCGGCTTCAGAGGAGGTGTGCGCCATGTCCAGGAAGCTCCGCATTGGATTCATCGCCGCCGGGGGAATTGCGCCCGGGCATTGGAACCGTATCCACGACACGAAGAAGGCCTGTGTCGTTGCCCTGACCGACCCGTCGAAGAAGTCGCTCGCGGCGTTCTACCAGCGCTGCCCGGGCTCGGCGGATCTGCCGGCCTACAGCGACTACCGCGACATGCTGGCCCACGAAGAGCTCGACGGTGTGGTGGTCCAGAGCCCGCACACGGTGCATTACGAACAGACCGCGGCGTCGCTGAAGAAAGGGCTGCACGTGCTGTCCGAGAAGCCGCTGACCTGCACGGTGCAGCACGCCAGGAGCCTGATCGCCCTGGCCCGGAAGACGCAGCGGGTGCTGATGATCTCGTACCAGCGCCATTACATGCCCGCATTCCGGTACATCCGGGAACAGATCGCCCGGGGCGCCATCGGCGAGGTGCAGTTCGTGCAGGCGGTACAGGCGCAGGAATGGCTCCGCGCCGTAAAGGGCACGTGGCGGCAGAAACTGGCCGAATCCGGCGGCGGGCAAATCAACGATTCCGGCAGCCACCTGATCGACATCCTCATGTGGCTGACCGGCCTCAGAATCGCCGAAGTCTACGCGGAAATGGAAAACTTCACTACCGAGGTCGACATCAATTCGACCCTCACCCTGAAGTTCGGCAACGGCGCCCTGGGCAGCGTGGCCATCATCGGCAACGCGCCCGCGTTTCACGAGGACGTCACCGTGGTGGGCTCGAAAGGCGCGTTCTACCTCCGCCACGGCCAACCGCTTGTCCATCAGGACGCGACCGGCAAACCGATCAAGGTGGTTCTGCCCCGGTACACGAAGAATCCCGACGCCAATTTCATCGACGTCGTTCTCGGTAAAGACGAGCCGCAGACGCCGCCGGTGTGCGGGCTGCGCGTCATCGAGGTTACCGAGGCCGCGTGGAAATCCGCCCGGACCGGCCGGATCGTCAAGGTGAAGACGAACGACTGATCGAAGGTACGGGCCCGGCGTTATTCGGAGGGCCCGAGCATCTTCGCGGGATCGACGGTCTGGTCGAACTCCTCCGCCGTGAGCAGGCCGAGGCGGATCGCTTCCTCTTTGAGCGTTGTGCCGTTGGCGTAGGCGGCTTTGGCGATGCGGGCGGCGTTGTCGTAGCCAAGTGTGCGGTTGAGCGCCGTGACCAGCATCAGCGATTCGTGAAGCAGCGCGTCGATGCGCGGTTCGTCCGGTTCGATGCCCATCGCGCAGTGATCATTAAACGACCGCGTGGCGTCGCCCAGAAGCCGGATCGACTGCAGTAGATTGTAGATCAAGACCGGCTTGTACACGTTCAGCTCGAAGTTGCCCGACGCGCCCGCCACGTTGATCGTCGTGTCGTTGCCGAGCACCTGCGCGGCCACCATGGTCAACGCTTCGCACTGGGTTGGATTCACCTTGCCGGGCATGATCGACGAGCCCGGCTCGTTGGCGGGAAGCCGCAATTCGCCCAGACCGCAGCGCGGCCCGCTCGCCAGCCAGCGGATGTCGTTGGCGATCTTCATCAGGCTGCACGCAAGCGTCTTCAGCGCGCCCGACATCATCACCACGGCGTCGTGCGCCGCCAGCGCCTCGAACTTGTTGGGCGCGGTAACGAAGGGCAGGCCCGTCAGCTCGGCGATCTTCGCGGCCACTTTCACGTCATAGCCCTTCTTCGTATTGAGCCCCGTGCCGACCGCCGTGCCGCCCAGGGCCAGTTCGAAGAGGCCCGGCAATGCCGCGGTGATCCGCTCGATGCCGTTCGTGAGCTGCCGGGCATAGCCCGAAAACTCCTGGCCCAGCGTGAGCGGCGTTGCGTCCATCAGATGCGTCCGTCCGATCTTAATGATCTCTTGGAACGCCTCCGCCTTGGCCTGCAACGTGTCGCGCAGCATTTCCAGCGCGGGCAGGAGGTGCTGCCGCACCTGTTCCGCGGCCGCGATGTTCATCGCCGTCGGGAACGTGTCGTTCGAGGATTGCGACATGTTCACGTGGTCGTTGGGGTGCACGGGATTCTTGCTGCCCAGTTCGCCGCCGAGGATCTCGATCGCCCGGTTGGCGATGACCTCGTTGACGTTCATGTTGCTCTGGGTCCCGCTGCCCGTCTGCCACACGACCAGCGGAAAATGCTCATCCAGCCGGCCGTCGATGACCTCGCCGGCGGCCTGGCAGATGGCGCTGCGCAGGTCGGGTTCGAGCAGGCCGAGCTCGTAATTGGTCAGCGCCGCCGCCTTTTTGAGGATTCCGAACGCGCGGATGATTTCGCGCGGCATGGTTTCCGTGCCGATCTTGAAATTCGCGAGCGACCGCGCGGTCTGGCAGCCGTAATACCGGTCGGCCGGCACCCGCATCTCGCCCATCGTGTCCGTTTCAATCCGGTAATCCACCGCCGTATCCTCCGGGTGTTTCAAGCGGTCCCGGCGCCGCCCTGTGTGCCGCCGGGACGCGGAGACGGCCGGGCGCCTTTCCCATAAACGCGGGCGCCCGCGCCGTTATTCGAGAGCGCAGGCGCAGGCCTATTTTGCCGCGGTCTTCATGGCCGCGGTCAGGGCCGCCATGCCGTTCTGGATGTCGCCAATGCGGTCGTCGCCGGCTTCCCGCTCGAAAATGTAGCTGCCGTCAAATCCGGCATCGGCCAGAATGCGCACAAACGCCACCCAGTCCACCTCGCCGGTGCCGACCACGACTTCCTCGCCCCACTGGCCCTTGGTTTGCGTGCGTTTTGCGTCTTTGACGTGCACCTGCCGCACATGCGGCGCGAGTTTGGCCACCGCCTCGATGGGGTCGTCCATGTCGTACAGGATCATGTTGGCCGGGTCAAAATTTACCGCGACGTTGTCCGCGCCGCGCCGTTTCATCTCGTCCAGGAACTCGAGCAGGGTGTCCGCGCGTTCCTGACCGGTTTCCATGAGGAGGCCGGCCCCGGCTTCCGCGAACAGGTGGGCGAGGGTGGCCACGCGGCCGGCCAGTTTGTCGAAGCTGGGGTCGTTGGGATCATGCGGCAGGAACCCAGCATGCGCCATGATATACGGCAGGCCCAGTTCCGCGGCCTTGGCCGCGGTGACCTTCGCCAGCGCCAGGTTTTCTTCCCAATGCTGGTCCGGCACGATGCCGCCGGTCCGCCGGATCGTCTCGGGCGTGGTGTAATCCTCGCCGATCGTGGAATACATGCCCGTCACGATACGAATGCCCGAGTCGGCCAGGACCTCTTCGACGCCATCCCAGGCGCCCGGATCATCGCGGTGCGGCGTCAGGCCCAGTTGCACCCGCTTGAGGCCGAGGGCGTTTACCTTCTGTGCCAGGTCGTCCGGCCCCGTCGCCTGAAGCGACCAACTGCACACCCCGATCTGATCTGCTGTCTGAATTTTCACGGAACCATGCCTCCTTCCATCGCACACCTGCCACTTCGTTGCAGACTCCGGGCCGTGCACGCCGTGCAACGCCGGCGCCATCGAAAGCAGCCCGGCGCCCATCCTAGCCCGCTCACCACGCGAACGCAAGCAGAGGCCAGGGGGGACACCATACTTCTCTGCCCGCCATCCAGAATTGTGTATCCCCTGAAAAGATGTCATGATCAGCCCTGCGGCGCATCACGACAGTTTACGCACACCGCACGCCGTATGGAGGAGGATATTCCGTGTCTGCACGAATCGCTGCATCGCATATTGGGGCCGCGCTGGCGGGCGCCGGCATCCTGCTGGCCTCTTTCTTCTGCACCGCGCAGGAGCCATCCGGCGTCACGACCTTCTATGTCGCGCCCCACGGCAACAATGCGTGGTCGGGCGCCCTGGAAACTCCGAATGCCGACGGGACGGACGGGCCGTGGGCCAGCATCGAGGGCGCGCGCGACGCCATCCGGGCGCTTGAACCCGCCGTGCGGCAGCGCGGCCCGACCCGGATCCTGGTGCGGGGCGGTGACTATCCTGTCACCGGGCCGATCGCGTTTGGCCCGGAAGATTCGGGCACCGCTGCCGCGCCCATCGCCTACGAGGCGTACCCCGGCGAGGCCCCGGTCGTTCACGGCGGGCGTGTCCTTTCCGGGTGGACAACCGACGGGCCGCTGTGGACCCTCGAACTGCCCGAGGTGCGCGAGGGCGCCTGGCTGTTCACCGGCCTTTATGCCAACGGGGAATGGCGGCAGCCCGCACGCACGCCCAATCCCGCGCATCCGGTCGGCGATTACCCCGAGGAGACGGATTATTTCTACACCGCCGGCCGGGTCACCACAACACATCCCGATACAGGGAAAGAAGAGCCCAGCAAAGACAAAATCCGGTTCCAGCCGGGCGACGTGCAGCAATGGGAGACCCTGCCGGACGCCTGGGTCGTCATGTTCCACTCGTGGAACACGTCCCTGCACTTCGTCAAGACCCTGGACCTCGAGACTCACACGCTGGAATTCACCCTCGGGTCGGGCTGGCCCATGGGCTACTGGCAGCCCGCGGGACAGCGTTTCTTCATCGAGAACCTCTTCGAAGGCCTCGATCAGCCGGGCGAATGGTACCTGAACCGCAAGACCGGCATGCTGTATTACTACCCAATGTCGGGCGAGACGCCCGACACCACCGTTGTGGTCGCGCCGGTGGCGCAGCAGTTGCTCGTGCTGACGGGCAGGCCCGAAGAGGGGGCGTATGTCGAACACCTGGCGTTCCGAGGGCTGCGTTTCCACTATACCGAATACACGCTTCCCGCGGAGGGCTATCCCGGCGGGCAGGCGGCCGTGGCGGTCAACGCCGCCGTGGAAGCCCGCGGCGCGCGCCATTGTCTCATCGAGGGTTGTGAAATTGCCCACACCGGCAATTACGGCGTCTGGTTCCGCGCCGGATGCCAGGACAACCGCCTCGGCCGTTCTGAGATCACGGATCTGGGCGCGGGCGGCGTGCGCATCGGCGAAACCGGCGACGCGGTTTCCGCCGCGCTCGTGTGCATGCGCAACACCGTCGACAACTGCTTTATCCACGACGGCGGAAAACGGTACCGCGGCGCGATTGGGGCGTGGATCGGCCGAAGCTCCTACAACACCCTCTCGCACAATGAAATCTGCGATTTCCGGTATACGGGCATTTCGGTGGGGTGGTCGTGGGGCTTCCAGCCGAGCAGCGCCCACCACAACCTCATCGAGTTCAACCGCGTCCACCACACCGCCAAGGGCCAGTTGAGCGATACCGGGAGCATCTACACCCTCGGGGTCTCGCCCGGCACCATCATCCGGAACAACATTTTCCACGACTCGATCTCGTATGCGAAGGTGTCGGGCGGCTGGGGAATCTACTTCGACGAGGGCTCGTCGTACATCGTCGCCGAGAACAACCTCGTCTACAACTCCCTGAGCGGCAACCTGCACCAGCATTACGGCAGGGAAAACCGCGTCACAAACAACATCTTCGCCTACGCGCACGGGCCCCAGCTTCGCCGCTCCCGCGAGGAGGACCACATCTCGTTCATACTCGAACGCAACATCGTTTTTGCCAACAACGACACGATGCTCGGGATCCAGTGGGCCAACGGCAATTACCGGCTCGAAGCCAACTGCTATTGGAGCACTGCCGGCGGCGACCTCGATTTTGGCGGACGTGATTTCCAGCAGTGGCAGGCCGAAGGGCATGACGCGCGTTCGATCGTGGCCGACCCGCGTTTCGTCGAGCCCGAACACGGCGATTTCCGGCTTCAGCCGGACTCCCCGGCGCTCGAGCTGGGATTTCAGCCCTTCGATCTGGCCGAGCCGGGCCTCTACGGCGATCCCGAGTGGGTCAACAAACCCGGACAGATTGCGCGCGAACCCTTCGCGCCGCCCCCCGTGCCCGAACCCGTCAGCCTCGCGGACGATTTTGAGCAGACCCCCGTCGGCGAAGCGGCCCGCGGCGCGTCCACGTCAGAGGGTGAAGGCGCCGCTTCGATCCGCGTCACCGATGAAACCGCGGCGTCCGGCGCCCACAGCCTCAAGTTCACCGACGTTGCCGGTCTCACATACGCCTTCGTGCCGTACATGCATTACGCACCGCACCTGCGGAGCGGCACGGCCGCCGGTTCGTTTGCGGGGCGCTTCGAGCCGGGTGCCGTGTTCTTTCACGAATGGCGCGACAACCGGTCGCCCTACCGCGTGGGACCGAGCCTTTGGGTGCGGGACGGGCACCTCTCCGCAAACGGGCAGGCCCTCATGGACCTGCCGTTCGGGGTCTGGGTGAAGTTCGAGATCGTGTGTCCGCTGGGAAACCGCGCCACGGGCGCCTACGACCTGACCGTCAGCATGGACGGCCAGGAGCCCAGACGCTTCGAAGGGCTGCGCCAGACCGGCGAGGGCATCACACGCCTCGACTGGTTCGGCTTCGTCTCGAACGCCGACGCGGAAACCACCTTTTACATCGACGACATCGCCATCCAGGGGAAGTAGAACCGGGGGAACGCGCCGCAGACCGCATGCCCTCGCATGCGGTCCAGGCCGTCAGAAGGGCACGTCGTCCTCGCCGTCGTCCACGGGGCGAGTGTCGTAGGCGCCGGGTTCGTATTCGCCGACGCCGGGAGGCGGCTCTTCCACGTTTCGGACCGCCCCGCCCTCGACGAGGTCGCCGAACCGCTGCATGGGCTTGTCAAACAAGAGCTGCACCACGCCCGTGGGGCCGTTGCGCTGTTTGGCCACGTCGAGGCGGATCTTGTTCTGATGCATGTGCTCGGTCTCTTCGCCGGCCATGCGGGAGAGCATCAGCACGACGTCGGCATCCTGCTCGAT
>DDYW01000030.1:0-28166 GCA_002348185.1 Candidatus Hydrogenedentes bacterium UBA2224
CATGGAAATCCATCTGGACCGGCGCCTCATGGAAAAACGCATTTTCCCCGCGCTCGACGTGCAGAAGTCCCGGACCCGCAAGGAAGAACTCCTCCTCGAAGCCGAGGAACTGCAGCGCATCTGGCTCCTGCTTAAGATCCTCAGCCCGTTGAGCACCATCGAGGCCACGGAACTGCTGATCGAGAAACTCAAGAAAACCCCGACCAACGCCGAGTTCCTGGCCATGCTCCAGAAAATGTAACACGCGCGCCCGCCAGCCGCGGGTCTGCCTTTCCAAACGCCCCGAAGCGACCGTCCGGCTTCGGGGCGTCTGTTTTCGCTCAGGACCGCGCCAATCCAACGAGCATCAGCAACTTCCCTTAAAAACACTTAAATCTCCGTCAATGAACACCTTGAAGCGGTTTCTTGGGGTTGGGAATTTTTCAGACTTGCTAAAAACGTGGTCTCTGATGAATAATATGGTAAAGAGTTAAGCATACCCGCGTATTGTGGTCCGCCCAGGCTGCGACAGGGCGGATGGGGCGGCGAGGTCACTCAACCCGAACGGCTGGAAGGCAAAAACCGGTGAGCGCGTCCTACGAAAGAACCCGGACCCTGTCGGACAGCATCCGGAGCCCCCTCCACGAACACCTGGTGGGGGAGAGCAAAGCCATTATCGAGACGCGGGACATCCTTGCCCGCCTCGCCTTGTCCAAACTGACCGTGCTCGTGACCGGCGAGAGTGGAACGGGCAAGGACATCGCCGCCCGCATGCTGCACAACCTCTCGCCGCGTCTCGGAAAACCGTTCATCAAAGTCAACTGCCCGGCAATTCCGGAAAGTATTCTGGAAAGCGAATTGTTCGGGTATGAGCGCGGGGCTTTCACGGGTGCCCGCAATTCGAAGCCAGGCCGGTTCGAATTGGCCAACAAGGGCACAATATTTCTTGACGAAATTGCGGAAACTCCGTATACTGTCCAGACGAAACTGCTCCAAGTGCTTGACGGAGAGCCGTTTATCCGGATAGGCGGCGTGACGCCCATTCAAACGGATGTGCGCATCGTCACCGCGACGAATGTCGAGCTTGAGGAAGCCGTGCGTCGCGGAAACATGCGCGAGGACATCTACTACCGTTTGAACGAGGTGCATGTCCACATGCCGGCATTGAGGGAACGTCCGGAAGACGTCCCCCTGTTGGTGGAACATTTTAATTACCACTTCTGTGTCAAACAGGGCCGGGAGTATCGCGCGATCGACCCGCGGCTCATCGCGGAAATGCAAACCCAGCCATGGCCCGGAAACGTCCGCGAACTGGCGGCGCGGGTTCGCAAATTCGTCGCAACCGGCAATCCCGACTTGCTGCTGACGGAGGGCGGCCCGGATTTGGAGCAGGAGATTCCGCCCGCGCGCATGGGGCGGATCTTCACCGCCGAGCCGGAACCGGCGCGAAACCGGGAGCAGACGCAGCCGCGCGATGCACGCGCCGCCGCGGAAGCCCCCCGGGAATTCATGCCGCTCAAGGAGGCAGTCCGGAAAGCGGTAGAAGCGACGGAGCGAACCCTGATCGAGGAAGCGTTGCGGTATACCTTGTGGAATCGGCGAAAAGCGGCGAAGCTTCTCAAGATCAGTTATAGTTCTCTGTTGCGGCGAATTGAAGAGTATCATATCGGGAAGAGTGGCAGCGAAGCGGAGTAACCCGCAGAAGCTCCGAAAACCAGGAAAAGAGGTATCGTCATGCTGGCCAAGCGCAGTTGGAGACACGACAGGCGGCCGTGGACATTCATCCCGGCGGCAGCGGCATGTTTTGGCATCCTGATGTTGGGGTGCGCCAGCAGTTCCAAGACCGTGGTCACTCCCCGCGACCCCGAAAGCGAGGGGAGCAAGATCATTGACGAAAGCCTGGACATCGGAACTTCCGAGCTTCTCGGGACCCCCGAAGCCAAAGACGCTGAAAAACCGAAGCAGGGGGTGAGCGCGAACGGGCAGCCGGTGCCCACGTTCGACGATGTCGACGACATGCCGTATCTGATCGAGGCGGGCGACCAGCTCGAGTTCCGCTGCTTCGATGACCCCAACCTCAACCAGGTGGCTCAGGTCCGGTATGACGGACACGTCTCCCTGCCCATGATTCCCGACCTCAAAGTGCAGCACCTGACGCGCGACCAGGCGACCCAACTGGTCACCGAAGCCTATTCAGAGGTCTTTCGTGAACCCCAGCTCTCGCTGGCCATCATCACGGCCTCGAGCAAGACTTATCATGTCATGGGCGACGTGGAAAACCCCCAGGAGTTTCCGTACACCAAACCCATTTCCGTGCTCGATGCCATCAACCAGGCGGGCGGGCCCCGGGTCAATCAGCGCGGGGGCGATTCATTTGTGGGCTCGCGGAGCGCGCTCACGCAGGCCCTCATCATCCGCCGCTATGGGGGCACTCGCGACGTCATCGAATGTGACCTGAGCCGATACCGCGAACCCGCGGTCAACCCCGCCGACACGCTTGTCCTGCCGAACGACATTGTCTACGTCCCCGAAGGGGTCAACCTGGTCTACGTCCTGGGCGAAGCGAGGTCCCCTGACGTATACCAGCTCATGGAAGGCACCACGCTCCTGCAGTTGCTGACCCGGGCCGGCGGATTCTCCGAGACCACCGCGCGCATGAAACAGGTGGTCCTCATTCGCGAAGTCGAGGAAGACACAAACCGGGTCTATCTCGTCAATGTGCGTGAGATTCTCAAGACCGGGCAGGACATGGTCATGAAGCCGGGAGATATCCTCTACATCCCCCAGAAACCGCTGGTGCGCCTGGAACAGTTTGTATCCCGGTTCGTTGGCTCCATCAGCCCGCTGATGTCGTTGTACCGCGAAGCCTACGATACCTATTACACAGATCGCCGCTACGACGAGTTGTTCAACAGCAGCTACGACGGCACCAGCGACTTGCTGAGAATGCTCGAGAGTATCCGCAGTTTCGGTTCGCTGGCAACCTCCATTCCGACCCCGTAGGAGCCTCGTATGAGTACGGAATTCTCAACTGAGCTGGCCCTGCCGGCTCCGTCGGCTCCCGGCGGCGGGCAAGGAGAGCGCACACTCAACCTGGTGCGTCTGATACGGCTCCGTGCCCCGCTCATGTTTGTGGTGTTTCTGGCGTTGGCCGTGCCTTCGCTCACGGCCGCCTACCTCCTGGTGCCCGAGGAATACACGGCGAGCAAGACTATCCGCTTTGCCGCAAACCCCGTCACCGTGCTGGGCAATGAGAGCGGCCAGGGCGGCACCGTAAACTACGACCGGTGGGTCCGCACGCAGGCCTTCGAGATCACCGACGCCACCGTCATGCAACGGGTGCTCGACGATCCCGACATCCGGAGCCTGGAAGAGATCCGGCAGGCGGAAAACCCCGTGTTGTATCTTCAGGATCTGGTGCAGGCGCGCGTGCTGGGCGGCAGCGAAAACGTCGAAGTCGTCTGCACCGCTCCCAATCAGAACCTCGCGGAACGCGTCCTCTCCGCAACGGTGAAAAACTACATGGCCCTCGCTGTCACGGCCGCGGTGAGCGACACCAGCGCCCGGCGTTCCACCCTCGTTGACGAAAAAGAAGACCTCCAGAAGGAACTCGACATTCTGCGGGGCCGCATCAAAACCATGAAAGAAAAGCTGGGCGTCGCGCCGGGCACGCTGTCCGCGCTGGGGCCCAGCGAGACCGAGGCGGACCGCGAAAACCTCTCCGCGGCGGAGAAGAGCAAGATCGAGGCGAAGAATCGCATCGAAACCTTGAAGGGCATGCTGGATAAGATCGCCGCCTACAGACAGCAGCTGAAATCGTCACCCCAGGAGCCTATTTTCGACCTGAATATCGAAGAGGGCACCCGGGCCGACATCGAAGTCAACATGATCCAGCAGGAATTGGCCCAGGTCAAGAGCGAAATCGCCGTGCTTGAGGAAAAATACACGACCGAGGCCCCGCCCCTGAAGGCGCTGCGCAACACGCAGACGTCGTTGCAGGGCCGGCTCGATCGGGCGCTCGCGGACGCCCGGGGGCGGCTGCTCGAGTCCGCCGAAGCGCGCACCCGGCAGGAACTGGCCGTCGCGGAAAAGGCCCTCCAGGAAGCCGAGACTCAGATCGAACAGTTCCAGCGCCGCATCGAGGCCCAGACCGAACTGGCCGTCAAGGCGGCCGGCCAGCAGGCCGGGATCGAGGCCCTCCAGGCCGAAGAAACCGACCTGGCCGACAAGATCAAGCATATTGAATCCATCATTTACAGCATCGACGTGGAAAGCAAAGCGCCGGGACGCATCTCGCTCACGTCCAACCTGTTTCCTCCCGCCCGGGCGGACTATGGCCGGCGGAAGCAGTTGATGGCGCTCGCGTTCCTGGCCTCGGCCTGCGCCGCCGTGGCCGCGGGGCTGTGGCGTGAACTCACCGACAAGCAGGTCCGCAGCGCCCAGGACGTGGCCATCTTGACAGGCCTGCCGGTGCTGGCCACCGTGCCTCATGCCAGCCTGGAACACTCAAACGCCCACCGCGACGGAAGCCTCCTCCAGACCGCCCGGGAGCCGGGCTCCACGTCCGCGGATCAGTTCCGCCGCATCCTCACCCGGATCATCTACCCGCCGGAGGGGTCCGCGGAACTCAATACCTGCCTCGTCGTCAGCCCCGGCAGAGGCGACGGAAAGACGTCGCTCGCGTGCAACCTCGCCACGGCCCTGGCCCAGGCCGGCCGGCGGGTCCTTCTTGTAGACATCAATGCGCGGAATCCGAAGGTCGAGGAGGCCTTTGGCCTGACGCCCGGGCCCGGTCTTGGAGAAGTGCTGTTCGGCGACCGGGAACCCAACGACGTCGTTCGCCAGACCGACTATGCCAACCTCTTCGTCATTGGTCCCGGCAGTCAGCGCGATGTGGTTGTGGGCAAACTGGCGTCGCGCGACATGGTCGCGTTCTTCGAGCAGGCGGAACAGGCCTTTGACCACGTCATCATCGACACGCCGCCCGCGCTCCTGATGGCGGACGCAAAGCTTCTGGCGCCCGTTGTGGACGGCGTCGTCGTGGTGATCGGGGTGGGCGCGTCCACCACCGGCATGCTCCAACGGTGTCTCAACGACATGCGGCAGATCGGCGCCAACGTGATCGGCGTCGTCCTCAACAAGGTCAAGGCCACCCGGAGCGGATATCTGCGCCGCAACCTGCACCAGTATTACGACTACATGGAAGAGGGCCGGGGAAAAGGCCTCACGACGGCTGACATGCAATTGGAGTACGACGAAGACGCCCCGGAAGCAACCATCGTGCTGGTGGATGCGGAAGACGAGGACGAAGACAGGCCCCGCAAAGAGGGGTGATTCCCGGATGACACAAAACGCAAACTTCAAACTGCCCCCGGCACTGGTCAGGGTCCGGTCGGCCCTGGCCCAGGCCCTCGCGTTGCCGGTGCGCCTGTGCCGGCCTCTGGGCCGGCGCCTGGCCCTGTTCGCGTTTGAGACGCGGGCACGCGCGCAGGTGCGCGGATGCGTCGCCCCGGGCGTACAGTTTTTCGGTGCGGTAACCGTGGAAGGTTCCGGAGACATCCACATCGGACCGGGCACCCGCCTGGGACGGCGCGTGTATCTGGAGACCAGCGAGGGGGGCCGAATCCAGATTGGCGCCAATTGCGTCATCAACGACGGAGCGACCATTGTCGCGTACCAGAACATCACCCTCGGCGACTTCGTCATGATGGGCGAATACGCGACGATTCGAGACGCCAACCACGGCACCAGACGCGGGGAACCCATCCGCTTGCAACCGCACGTCGCCGAAGTGGTCACGATAGGAAACGATGCCTGGATTGGCCGGGGCGCGTGCGTCTTGAAAGGCGTTACCGTGGGCGAAGGCGCAGTGATCGGCGCCAACAGCGTTGTTACGCATAATGTTGAGGCGAATGTCATTGTAGCGGGCGCCCCCGCGCGTCCGGTGGGAGAGAGACACGAATAATGTCAATGGAAAGAATCATGATTCAACGAGAACGGACCCGGTCGTCGACGGCGCGGGTCGCCCCGGAGAATGAGGTTGACCTGTTCGATGTGCGCATTTCCAACCTCTCGTTTGAAGACCTCTGCCATTGGGTAGACGGCCAGATCGCGCGCAAAACGGCCGCCTACGTGGTTACGCCCAACATCGACCACGTATGCCGTCTGCGCCGCAACGCCGAATTCCGCGAAGCCTACGCCGAGGCCGGTTTGCGCCTGGCCGACAGCGCCCCGCTGATGTGGTGCGCGAAACTCTTTGGCCAGCCCCTGAAAGAAAAACTCAGCGGTTCCGACCTGGTGCCGCGCGTGACGGCCTACGCCGCGGAAAAAGGCTACCGCGTAT
The DNA here is from genome assembly GCA_002348185.1 of Candidatus Hydrogenedentes bacterium UBA2224. GTDB lineage: Bacteria > Hydrogenedentota > Hydrogenedentia > Hydrogenedentales > SLHB01 > UBA2224. Next base: position 6,323 of record DDYW01000030.1, read on the forward strand.
TCCTGCTCGGCGCGGCGGAGGGCGTCGCCGACGAAGCCGCGCGACGGTTGCGGGAAAAGCAGCCTTCTTTGCAGATCGCGGGTTGCTTCAGCCCGCCGTTCGGATTTGACCGCGATGCCGCCCAGAGCGCGGAAACCTGTGAACGGGTGCGCGCAGCCAACGCGGACATTTGTTTTGTGGCCTTTGGTTCCCCAAAACAAGAGACCTGGCTGCTGCACCACGCCCCGGCGATGAACGTCCCGGTGACGTTTGCGGTGGGCGCGGGGCTGGATTTCGCGGCGGGGCGCGTGCGGCGGGCGCCCGTCTGGATACAGCGTTCCGGATGCGAGTGGCTGTGGCGCCTGATGCGGGAACCCCAGCGCCTGTGGCGCCGGTATCTGGTAGAGGACAGCTATTTTCTGGTGATTCTGCTCAAAGAAATCGGCCGCCGCCTTGGCAGGAGATAACCCGGCGCGGAACTGGGACCCGGGGAGCGGAGCATCCTGGGAAGGAGACGAGCTTGTCACGGAAATTCTGGGCGATCACATTTATCGCACTGGGTGTACTGGTGATTCTGGGCCTCGCCGGCGCGGGCGGGTTCTTTCTGTACCGGCAGCACCAGACCCGCCAGTGGTTCGCGGAGGCGGAAGCGGCCTTTGAGAAAGGCGATTGGGACACCGCCACCCGCCGGTACGCCTTCTACCTCAACCGGGAGCGCGAAGACACCGGCGCCCTTGAGCGGTACGCGGAAGCCAGCCTCCAGCAGGAGGGCAACCGCAGGAGAGGATTGTCGGAGGCCGCCTCCGCCTACCGCCAGATCCTTCAGCTTGAGCCGGAGCGGCAGGACATCCAGCAGGCGCTGTTTGATCTCCAGAAAAAACTCGGTTCCTGGCACGAGGTCCATTACCTCGCGGGAAGAATGCTCGAAAAAGACCCCGGCAATGTGGAACTCAAGCATGAACAGGCCCTGGCGCTGTACCGCCTCGCAAAACGCAACGACGCCGTCACGGCCTACCGCGCACTGATCGACGAGGGGATTGCGAAGCCCGAAGCCTGCCTGAACCTGGCGCGCCTGCTCCGCGAAACCAACCTCACGGAACAGGCCGACGACGTGCTCAACGCCCTGGCAGAAAAGCGCCCCGAAGACCCCGCCACGTATGTCGCCCGCTCGGACTATTTCCTTGAAGGGCGGGAGACCGACAAGGCCCAGCAGGAGCTTCAGAAGGCGCAGGCGTTGGCCCCGGACGACCCCGAGGTCGTCATGCTTGAAGCCCGGCTCGCATTGATGACGGGCGACTTCGACGTTTCCATCCGCGCGGCGCGCAAGGCCCTCGAGCGCGATCCCAGCCAGGCCCGCATGTACCTCGTGCTTTCTCAGGCGCTGGCCGCCCGCGGCGAAAAGGAAGCTGCGCTGGATGTCCTGCGCCAGGTGGATCCCGCCGTGCGCAGAGACAGTCCGGAGCTGTTTTTGCAGTTAGCGGAACAGTTGATCAATCTGCAAAAACTGGACGAGGCCCGCGAGGCCATCGCGGCGTTTGAAAAGACCTACCCCGATCACCAGTCAACGCTGAGTTACCTCGAGGGCCGGGTGCTGCTGGTCGAAGGCAATGCCGACGCCGCGGCCGACACCCTGGCGGGAGTGATCGAGCAGAATCCCGCCATGTCCCCGGCACGGTTCTTCCTCGCCGTGGCCAATCTACTGCAGGGGAAGCGCAAGGACGCGCGGGGGCATCTGGAGGTCTATCTGAAGGAAAACCCCAACGATGAGGGCGCCAAGAGGCTGCTCGCCGAAGCCATGGGGGTGCAGCCCGACCCGGAACAGGTTATTCAGGCGGCCCAGGCCGTTCTCGGCAATCAGGAATCCCGACCGGACACTCTCGTCTCTTCGGCCCTCGCCCTGCTGGCCTCCGCCCTTCGTCAGGGCGCCGTCGCGTCTCAGGTCCAGACGATCGAGCAACTGTTCACGCGCGCAATCGAACGGAATCCCCGGGAAACCCGCGCCTATGGGGGCCTCGTGGACACCTATGTGGCCGCGGGCATGCCGGCAAAGGCCCGCGAAACCCTCCAGCGCGCCGAACAGGCCGGCGTGCCGCCCGTTGAACTGGCGCGCGCCAAAGCCAACACCGATCTGGCGGAGGGCCATCCCGAAGCCGCATGGAAGGCCTTCGAGGAAGCCCTCGCCGCCAAACGTCCGTCCGTCGAGGATGTGCGGCAGTGGTCCCGGTTCTTCGCGCTGCGCGAACAGCCTGACCTGGCCCGCCGCGCCCTCGCAAGCGCGGCTGAAACCCTGACGGGAGAACCGGAACGGGCCGAACTCGCCGTGGAAGGCGTGTCCCTGGAATTGCGCCTGGGCGAAGACGAAGCCGCGATGCGCCTTCTCGGCGCCATCGAGTCGCAAGTGGCAGGCCACCCGGCGGCCGAGAGACAGCTCCAGGGCGCAAAAGGGCAGTTGGTCTGGCGCCTGATGGAACAGAACGACGCCCGCAAGCTCGAAGAGGCCCGCCAGATACTCCTGCAGGGCGCCCAAGGGAGCCAGAACGACCCCATGCTCCTCGCTCTGCAGGGCATCATGGAACTCCGCAACACGCCGCCGGGGTTTGATGCGGCGGAGTCCGCCTTCCAGAAAGCCCTGGAAACCGACGGCGAGAGCGTCGCCGCGCTCATGGGCATGGCGAGCGTAGCCGCTTCGCGCGGCGCCCTTTCCAAAGCCATGGAATTCGCCACGAAAGCCGCCGGCGTCGCCCCCCAATCGGAGGGCATCGACCTGTGGCGGGCCGAACTCCTGTTCCGCATGCAGCGGTATCTCGAAGCCCGCGACCTCCTCGAGAACATCCTGGCCGAACTGCCCGGCAGCCCCGCGGCCCTCGAACTCCTGGTCAACACCTACCTCGCCACCAACCAGCTCCGCGAGGCCGAACGCACCTTGCAGCGCCTGGAAGCGCGCGTCGGACCGGATGCAGACCGCGCCGAGATGATCAAGACCTTGCGGGGACGGATCCTCCTTGCGCAAGGAAACGCGTCCGGTGCGGAGGGCGTATTGAGGGCGCAACTGGCGGCCCATCCGGACGATTTCTCCGTCGTTCGCAGCCTGGCCCTCGCGCTGGCGCAACAGAACCGCGTCGGTGAGGCCGAGGCCCTTCTCCGCGACTACGTCGAGGGCCATCAGTCCGACGCCGAGGCCTTCGTGGCGCTGGCGCGGTTCTACCTGGGCATGAACGATCCGGCCAAGGTCGACGCCGCGTCCACCGCGCTTACCCGCGCCCTGCTGCTCGACAACGATTTTCTGCCGGCGCTCCGGGCTCTGGTGGATGTGCAGGTCCGGCGCGGCAGCCCCGCGGGAATTCTCGCGGCGTGCGATCGCTACCTGACGCACGACCCGCTCAACGCCGGTGTGCTCTTTGCGAAAGCCTCGGCGCTGAGCCGCGAGCCGGCGCGGGAACAGGAGGCGCTCGAGCTCCTCGATCAGGTGATCGCGCAGGAACGCCAGCCGGAGTATCTCGCTCTCCGCGGCATGCTGTACCTTCGCGCCAAGAACTACGCGGCCGCATTGAGCGATCTGCGCGCCGCTTCCCTGGATAACCCTGACACGTCGGCCGAGTTCGATGCCGCGCTCGCCGAAACCTATTGGGGACTGGATGAAAAGGACCTGGCGAAAACCCATTACGAAAGCGCCCTCGAGAAATCACCGGCCAGCGGCCCGGCGCCGCTCTGGCTCAAACGGCTCGAAGAAATCGTGGGACAGGAGAACTAGTCCATGACGCAGGAACCGCACGTGCCGGCTGCGTCGGCTCAACCCGCCGCCCCGGGCGCCGCAAGCGCCTGGTTCCGTTCGCTGTTCGAAGTCAAAGACCTGGTGGTCGTGGCCCTGCTGGTCATCATCTACCGGAACGTCGCGCATGAGATCCACCTCGGCTGGACGCTCGTGGATTCCTACTACTCCCACGGATTCCTGATCCCGTTCATCTGCCTGTTCTTTGTGTGGCGCGACCGCAAGGTCCTGGCAGCGCTCCCCCGCAAACCCTCGGCATGGGGCTACCCCTGGGTGGCCGCAGCGGCCTTGATGCTGTTCGTCGGGGATTTTCTCGGCTTCGGCGTGCTGACGCACATGTCGCTGATCCCCATGATAGCCGGGGCGCTGCTGCTCACGCATGGCGCGGCCCGTACCCGCACACTGTGGTTCCCAATCGCGTTTCTGTTCTTTATGATCCCCATTCCGGCGTCCATCACGCAGAGTTTCGCGCTGAAACTCAAACTCGTCGCCACGGAATCGGCGGTCCAACTGGCGAATCTGTTCACGCTGCCCATGGTTCGCGAAGGTTCCTACGTGCATTTCGGCGACGATTTTCTGCTGGTGGGCGAGGTCTGCGGCGGGCTCCGCTCCCTGATCGCCCTGCTGGCTCTCGGCGCGTTGATGGCGTACATCAGCAAGACCCGCTGGCTCGCCCGCATGTTTCTCTTTCTGGTCGCGGCCCCGATCGTGGCCATTCTCACCAACATCCTGCGTATCTTCAGCCTGTGTGTCGCGGGGTATTTCTACGGGAGCAGCGTCGCCGCGGGCACGTTCCACGACGTCTCCGGCATCCTGATATTCCTGATCGCGTTCATCTGCTTCTTCTCCCTCGAAGGACTGCTGCGCAAGATCCTGCCAGCCCGGGAGAATCCGGAGACTGCCCCATGAAGCATTACATCGCCCTCGTACTCATTCTGGCCCTGATCGCCGCGGGTCATCTGGCCATACTCAAAGCGCATGCGGCCGCAAGTGCCATGCTGCCCACCGTCGAAACGCTCGACATCCCCGACCAGATCGGCGACTACTCCCGCCGCGGCGCCGACGCCGAGATCGAGGACCACGTCAAGCAGGTGCTCGGCACCAGCATGATTTTGATCCGGGATTACGTGGCCCCGCCGCAAAAGCATGCCCAGTTGACCGTAGTGCACAGCACCTCGCGCCGAAGCCTCCATTTTCCGGAGGTATGTCTGGTCGGCGGCGGCTGGGAGATCATGACCCAGACGACCCATCCCGTCGGCTTCTTCTTCCGGGCCAAGAAACTGGTGCTCGTGAATGGCGACATGCGCCAGCTCGTGCTCTACTGGTTCAAGACCGGCGACGAACTCACCGGCAACTTCTTCGTAAACGCCTTCCATTGGGCCAAAGCCCAGTTGGCGTTCGGCTCGCCCACCTCGACCATGATCAAAGTGTCCACGGTCCTTCGTCCCGGCCAGAGCGAAGAACGGGCATTTGAAACCCTGGAAGATTTTGCCGTCAAGTTCACACCCATTCTGCAGGAACGTATTCCGTAGGCGGGGCCCGCGTGCGCCGCCGCATCCAGATACGCTCGGCGGAGCGGTTAGAAAAGGGAGACGTTATGAGGTCCGATTCCAGTTCCCGGAGTAGGAGCGCCCTCGGTGTAACGGCGCTCGTGTGCCTGCTGCTCGCGGCGATCCCCGCATGCGGCGGCCGCCGAAGCCAGCAACAGACCGAACTCGGCCAGACCTTCCTCGGTATCGGGAAGATCGATGAGGCGCGGCAGGCCTTCGAAAAGGCCCTGAAGCTGAATCCGCAAAACGCCGACGCCGAACTCGGCATGGCACGGTGTTTCGCGGTCCAGGACAACCTCGAAGAGGCCCTGGCCCACTACCGCAACGTTATCGAGCTCGATCCGCCCAGGGAAATCGCCTACGTCGAAGCCGTCCGGATCCTCCTGCGAAAAGAGCGCCGCGACGAAGCGCAAAGCCTGGCGATGGACTTCGAGAAGATCAATCCGGAAAAAGGCGGGATACTGCATGCGTTCGTCCTGCAGACCGCTGGCCAGACCGGCGAAGCCATCGCCCTGCTCGAAAACCTGGCGGCAACCTACCCCACGTCAGCGGAAGTGCGCGTCAGTCTGGCCACGGCTCAGGCAGCCACCGGCCAGGACGCCAAGGCCGTGGAAATTCTCGAGGACGTGCTCAAGAACATCGACCCCGATTCATTGGCTGCCCGCATGAAACTGGTGGAGGTCTATCAGAAACAGGGGAAAACCGATGAGATTGTCGCCCAGTTTCGCGAAATGGTAAAGCAGGAGCCCGACGACCTGGGCCTCCAGCTCGCGCTGGCGCGCAGCCTCGTCGACCAGAAGGAATACACCGAAGCGGAGGAAATCGCCCGCGCCATTCTGCGCGAAATGCCCGAATCGGGTTGGGCCAACTACGTGGTGGGGGCCTGTCTACTCGCCCGCGAAGAATACGAAAAGGCCGTGATGTACCTCCAGACCGCCGCGCAGGCCCTCCCGGAATCCGAGGTCGTGCGGGAGTACCTGGCAGCCGCGCGAAGCGCAGGCGCGCCCCAGACCCAGGCCGCGCAGCCCGCGCCGTCCACGCCTCCGTCTCCCACGGCGGTGGAAGCTCCCCCGCAGCCTTCCGAAGTCGCGCCGTGGCAGACCTTATGGAAACAGGCGCGCCTCGATCTGCTGTTGCAGCAGGGCGACGCCTTGCTGGCCACGGAGGAACCCAATCTCCGGGAGACCCTCGTGGTGGCGGCACTCCTGTCGGGCAACCGCCCCCGCGCCCGGCACTTCGCCGAAGGTCTGCCCCAGGACGCGCCGCTTCAGGCCCTGCTGACGGCCCTGGAACGCCAGAACACCGAAGCGTCCCTCGCCGTATTCGATACCTGGACCGAAACCGACCCGGAACGCGTCATCCTCCGCGATAATGCGTACGGGTTCGCCCTCATGCTCGTGGGCGCCCGGGCGAAGGCCCTTCAGGAGCTTTCCGAGTGCTACGCGGCGGCCCCCGAAAACGCCGTCACGCTGTTTAATCTCGCCACGATGTACCGGACCGCGCGCTTGCCCGAATACGCCGTGCAGGTGCTGGACAAGCTGCTGGCCCTGTATCCGGACAATCTGAGCGCTCGGCGCATCCTGTTGCGCCTGCTCGTCGACGCCAACGACATGAGCCGCGCCCGCGCCATCGCCGAACTCACGTACCAACTTTACCCCCACGACGCCGAGGCCGTGGTCGACCTCGCCCGCATCTATCGCATCACCGGCGAAGTGGACCTCGCCCAGAACCTCCTGAAGAGCGCCCTGGCCGCCGACCCGGAAAGCGGGCCCCTGCGTATTGCCGAAGCACGCCTCAACCTGCTGAAAGGTCAGGCGGACGCGGTCCTGCAGTCGCTCGAGGGCCGGGCCTTCGATTCCGTGGAGCTGGCCGCCGCCAGCGAGAGCCTGCGGGCTTTTGCGCTGGCGGAAAAAGGCGACTGGCCCGCCGTGACGGCCAGTTGTGAATCCCTCCCTCCCGAAAGACGGTCTCCCGGGCTCCATCTGCTGTTTGCCGCCGCGCGCCTCCACGAGGGAAAACCCGATGCGGCATTAGCCGCGCTCGACCAGGCCGGGGAACTGCCGTGGGAACGCCTCAATGGCGCGACTCCTGTTCTGGCGGCGCTCGGAAAACTCGATGCTCCGGAAGAATCCCGGGAACTTGTCGACCGGCTCACGGCCGCCCCTGAAGCGCTCGCCTTGTATGCGCACGGCGTTGCGTGCCTGGCCGAGTCGCTGCCCGACTGCGCGCTGACGCCATTCGAGACCGTCAATGCGATGGCGCCCAACTCGCCCGCGCTCACGGTTCTGATGCTGGATGCGCTGGCAAGCGCCATCCGCGTCGACGACCCCGCGCAGAAAGCAAGAGACCTGGCGCAGCAGGCGCCGGACGACCCGCGCACCTGGCTGGCCCTCGCCACCTTCTGCCGCGTCAAGAAGGACTCCGACGGCGAGAATGCGGCCATCCAGAAGGCCCTCGAACTCGATGCAGACAACGCGGCAGCGTGGCTGCTTCGGGCGCGGTATCTCGAGAGCAACGGAGACCAGGCCGGCGCGATCCCGGCGTATGAACGCGTGCTCGCGGCGCGTCCCGGCGATCCCGTCGTGGGCAACAATCTGGCCTACCTGATACTCGAGACGGGTGGCGACCCACAACGCGCCCTCGAACTCGCTCAGGCCGCCATGGACGCGGCCCAGGGCAATCCGGCCATCCAGCCCAATGTCCTGCATACTCTGGGACTTGCGGAACTGCGCGCGAAAAAGCTCGACGACGCCGAAAAGCATCTCGGGCTCGCGCTGCAGATGCGGCCCGGCGACCCCACGCTCCTCCTGGATTTCGGCGCCCTCCTGCTCGAGAAGGGCGATGCCGGCGCCGGACAGCGGCACATCCGCCTGGCGATTGAATATGCCGAACGGCTGGGCCTCGACTTCCCGCGCATGGAAGAAGCGCAACGGCTGGCGGGAACCGAATCGTCGTGAACCTCCCCCGCCCCGGCGGGACCAGATTCAAAACCGGGCCGGCCCCTGGCGGGACGGCCCGGTTTCGCTCGTACCCTTCGCTGAAAAACGCTCCCCCGGCTCAGCGCACGTCGTACAACTCCCCGAAGATCCAGGGCAGAGGTGTGCCGTCCGCTTTTTCCACGATATACCGCAGTTCCCACACGCCCGCGCCGGGAAAGGCGATCGGTTCCGTGTAGTACGGGGCCTTGTCGCCGGGCCTGGTTCCGTCGAGCGAATACCGCAGGCGCAATCCCTCCGGCACGGCGATGGACACCCGCGTTTCGGCGGCACAGGCGCCGCCTTCCGGCGCGACCGCAACGCCCGCCAGCTCAGGCACCACCGCCGTTGCGATTTCGAGGTCATCGATGCGGGCCACAAACGGCCCCGCGCCGCCGTGGCTGTCGTACGCGGCCATGATCCGCCGAATGGTCTTCCCCGCGTGCCGGCCCAGGGGCGCGACAATCGGCCGCCATTCGCCCGCTACGCCCTTGGGCGTTCCGGGATGCATGTTCCCGCCATCGATGATTTTGGTTTGGGAGTCGCGCAATGTCGACCCATCCTCAAAAAGGACATCCACGGCCACAAATCGTCCCGCCTCGTTTACGGGGAGGAACCAGTAGCGGAGCTGCGTATCTGAATAGACCCGCAACGGCTCTTCAAACAGGGCGAAATAAATGTAACTGTGCTCCGCATCGCGGACCTCGCCCGCCACCCGGAGGGCCATCGTGCCGCCATGCGCCGCCCCTTCTGCGGGAGCGCACTGCCCCGCTTCCACGCCCCGCTGCCCGCCGCCTTCCGCGGCCAGGGTGGTCATGAGGCTTTGCGGCTCACCCGCTTCCCATCCCGTGGACAGGGTGCCGGGCTCGAACGATGCCGGACGCTGCGAGACGCTGTTGGCGAGGCTGCGCGTGCGCTCCCCGATGGCGTTTTCAACGTTGAATTCCCCGCTCAAGGCGGCGTTGGCGAGCAGCTCGGCCTTCGCGCACCCGTCCCCAATGGCCACATGCGGCTCGAGAGCATGGTGAAACACGGCATTCTCCAGACGGAACGCGCCCGCGCCGCAGGTCATCCCGCCGCTGATGCTGTTCAACTGCTGGATCAGAACGCTGCCGGGCCCGTTGAACTGGCCGCTGCAGTGGCCGGCCCACATCTGCGAGGTAAAGAAGCGGGCCCGTCCCGTGAAGGTGTCTTCCGCGATGATCGCGCCCACCTCGTATTTGCCCAGGGGCACCAGTTGCGCCAGGAGAAAATCGAGGCCCTCCCCGCCGCACGCGCTCAGCACGGCGCAGCGGCTGCCGGTATCGGTTCCATGCATGAGGATGCGCGCATTGCTGCCGCCTCCGTCGTCACGGAAGGCGATACCGTCGTACGCGGCATACAGGAACGTGCGGTAGATGTGCTCTCTCGCACAACGGCCGAACACCATCGCCTCGAGGTTCCCGCGCTGCTGGTCGATGATCGCGTCGAAGGTTTCGCCCTTGTACTCCGGCCGGGGCAGATCGTTTGGCAGCCGCAGCCCATAATGCGGGTTCATCTGCACGTCCACCACCCAGCCGTCGCCCGCGGATTTGCTCACAAACAGCCCCCGTTTGAGAAACGCGCCTCCCAGATAGCTGATGTAATGGCCGCCGCTGGGATGCGTCCAGAAATCCACTCCCTGCCACGCGTTCGAGATCGTCACGTTGATGAGCCAGCACGCCGGACCCAGCGAACGCACCGCCCACGGATACGGTCGGATATCGAGCAGGTTCTGTTCCGGATACCAGATCGTCAGCCCGCGCAGACCCGAGTTCCCGGACAACGCAAGAAACGGCGCGCCAGCCTCGTCGCCCTGCCCGCCCACCGGCATCAGCACCGACCCGCCGGACTGCGTGTGGTGCGGCACGTCAAAACAGCCGCGCATCTCCACGCCGGACGGAACCGTCAACGACCCGCGGAACCTGTAGTACCCCGCGGGGACATATACCGTCGCTCCACCCAGGCGTTCCGCGGCGGCCAGCGCCGCCTGAAACGCATCCGTATTGTCGTCAAGACCCGGCCCCGCCCCATGCTCGGTCACCAGCACCACCTCGCGGGTCCCCGGTGCAGGGACCGGCGGGGCAGGCGGTCGCGAGATGTCCGGCACGTCGAACTCCATCGCGCGATGGGCCGCCATTACGTCCGCCCCGGTCGCGGCATTCTCAATATCCGGCTGGCCCGCAAACGTATTGCCGAGAAGCCGCGCGCGGCTCACCCGCTCGCCCAGTTTCACATGAGCCGCGGCGCCTTGAAACCCGCACCCCAGGAGCGACACCGCCCCGGCCGCCGCTTCGACGCCGGACGCCCCCCAGGTTTCAAACTCGCAGTTCTGGAACGTCAACGTGCCGCCGCCTTCGAGCAACACCCCGTGCCCCTCCGGGCTGGCGAACGTACACGTATTGAACTGCGACACGGTATCAAACGCCTCGGTCGCGTACAGGGCATGCCGGGACCCTTCAAACCGGCACCCGACGGCGGCCAGGCCGATGCCATTCAGCTCCTCGAGATGAACGGCCGTCGCGCACTTCTCGAGCACGCTCCCGTACAACACCGCGTTGGTCGTGCCCTGCGCGCCCTGCCGGATCACCAGACCCCGCTGACAGCCTTCAATGTGGAGTCCATACAGATACTCCCAGTCGCTGCGGCCCATGTCGATGCCCGTGGCCTCACGGGCGATCTGCGAGCGCAGGCTGCTCTCCGCAGCCCCGCCTTTCGGGCTGCCGGGCAACCCTGAGTCGACCCACCAGCGGGGACTGATGTCGATGTCGGTCACACGGCCGATGTCCGTGCACGAATCAATGAACACGCCCGTCTTGAGCGCCGTCAGGTACACGTTTCTGAGCGTATGCAGTTCGTTGGCTTCCGGGCCCGTCTTGAATCCCTGATAGACATTGACCAGCGTCACGTTCTGCACCGTGTAGTTGTCGGGCCCCGCCTCCGGCGTGGTTTCAATGGTCCAGGGGTACGGCGTGATGGCTTCCGGCTCCTGCTCGGGATACCAGATCGAGAGCTCCCGCAACCCCGAGCCGCATTGCATGACAATTGCCGATGCGCCTTCGGCATCGCCGCGGTGCTCGACGGGCATCAGGATGCTGCCCACCACACGACCCGCCTCCGCCGGCGCCTGCCACTCCCCGCGCAAAGTTACGGCGTTCCGCAGCAGCAGATGGCCTTTGAGGAGATAGCGGCCTTCCGGCAGAAACACCGTGCCGCCCCCCAGGCCGGCCACCGCATCGATCGCCCCCTGGATCGCCGCCGTCGCGTCCTCCTCGGCATTCGCGGGCGGCTCAACCACCGCCGACGCGATGACCCTATCCTCAACGGGGTATTTCGTGTCGATTATGCGGATCCCTTCCGCCCCCCAGGCCGTGCCCAAAAACAGGCAAACCGTCAGCAGACACACCACCATCCCAGAATACCGTGCCATGATTCGGAATCTCCCTTCCGCAATTGACTGACCGAGGCTCTCTGCGCCGTCAACCGTTGTACCATAAGGCCGCGCCCAGATCGACTGAGCCGCCCTCCCCGCCCCCGCGCGGTTGATATTGCGCACACGGCAGCCCACAATACCCCGCGACGATCCAACAGCCATTCATTTTCGTTAGGGGGCGCATTGCATGCAGGAAATTGATCTCACCACACTGACCTGGCAGCTTTACGGCTGGCGGCCGTACACGTGGCGGCTGGGCAAGTCCATGGAAACGGGGACGTCCATGCAGGCCGACATCGGCCCCGTGCCCGCGCGGGTGCCGGGCTCCGTGCAGCAGGCCCTGCGCGACGCCGGCATCCTGCCTGACTGGAACGCCGGCATGAATTCGCTCGCCTGTGAATGGGTCGAACACCGCCACTGGGATTTCTCGGTCACCCTCCCCGCCGGTGCGATCTCCCCCGGCCAACGCGTGCTCCTGGACGCGCAGGGACTCGATTATTCCGGCTGGATTCTCGTCGACTGCCGCGAAGTCGCGGCGTTCAAAGGCGCGTTGACCCCGCATCTGTTCGAACTGACCGCGGCCTTGTGCGATGGTGAAGCGCACCAGCTCAGCATCGTATTCGATGTCCCGCCGCCCGAACAGGGCCAGATCGGCTACACCTCGAACTCGCGCCATTTCAAACCCCGCTACTGTTACAGTTGGGACTGGACGCCCCGAATCGTCCCCATCGGCATCTGGGACGCCCTCAGCCTCAAGAGCGCGGCGCAGTGCGCGATCGACCCCATCCATACCCGCGCGTCGCTCGCTGCCGACCACCGGACAGGCCGCGTCGAGGTGGCCTTGCAGGCCGATGCGCTCATCGTGCCGCCCGCCGAGATCGGCGAGGTCACGGTGGCGCTCCTTGACGGCGCCGCCGAACTCGCCCGAGCCTCGAACCGCTTCACGCGTGAGCGCCTCGACATCGTCCTCGACGGCATTGCCGTTGAGCCGTGGTGGCCCAACGGCCTGGGCACCGCAAAGACCTACACGCTGCGCCTGGAAGCCAGCATCCAGGGCGAACCGTGGCGGCTCGACCGTGTCGTGGGATTCAGACGCGTCCGCTGGCTCCCGTGTGAGGGCGCGCCCGCGGACGCCGAACCCTGGATCTGCGAGGTCAACGGCACGCCGGTCTTTTTGCAGGGCGCCAACTGGGTCCCGCCGCGCACCAGCTACCCCGACAGCAGCGACGACGAATACCGCCGGCTCATCGAACTCTACCACGACATGGGCTGCACCTGCCTCCGCGTCTGGGGCGGGGCCATCCTCGAGAAGGACATCTTCTACCGCCTCTGCGGCGAAGCGGGCATCCTCGTCTGGCAGGAGTTTCCGCTGTCGAGTTCCGGCGTCGAGAACTGGCCGCCCGAGGAACCCGAGACCATCGTCGAGCTCTCACACCTCTGCATGAGCTACATCCGGCGGCGCGCCCATCATCCCGCCCTGCTGCTCTGGTGCGGCGGCAATGAACTCCTCGGCGGCGGCGGCAAAGGCGTCGACAGCGTCCCGTGCGATTACACCCACCCCTGCATCGCCGCCATGAAGGACGTCGTCGACCGCTGGGACCCCGGCCGCCGGTTTCTGCCCACGTCCGCGAGCGGACCCTGGGAATGGGGTTTGCCCGAGCGTTTCGGCACGGGCACTCTGCACGACGTCCACGGGCCCTGGGGGTTCGGCGCGGGCCTGAACAACCTCGATGAGTGGCGCGCGTACTGGTCTCGCGACGACGCGCTGTTCCGCTCGGAAACCGGCATGCCCGCCGCGCACAGCCTCGACCTGTTCCGGAAGTACGGCGGCGGCGCGGACGTCTGGCCGCCCACCACCGCCTATTGGCGTCATACCGCCGCGTGGTGGGGGCAATGGGACCGCTTTCGTGAACAACTCGGCGACTTGCCCCCGGATGAGGCCCTCGCCGAATACATCCGCCTCACCCAGGCCGAACAGGCCGAGGCCTACGCCATCGCCGCCGCCGCCTGCAAAAACCGCTTCCCCCGATGCGGCGGGTTCCTGGTCTGGATGGGGCACGACGCCTTTCCCTGTCCCGCCAACAACGCCTTCATCGATTTCGACCGCAACCCCAAACCCGCCTACTTCGCGCTCAAAAAAGTGTTTCGTGACGAGACGTAGGGGGGGCACGTCCGACCCACGGCTTACGCCCGCGGCCTCGACTCTTGCCGAGTCGCTACAGACAGGTTGTCCACCGCGTCCACCTTGCGCCCACGCGCGCGGTTATGGGAAGATCGCGAAAAAGCAACACGCGCCATGAAAAAAACACCGGGCCATAATCTCGAACCGCACTACCGCATGCTCTCCAGGGAACATCTTGAGCCTCGGGCGCGCCATCCCGTGCACATCGTGCTCGAAAACATCCGGAGCGCGTTCAACGTCGGCTCGATCTTCCGCACGTCCGACGCGGGGGCGGTCGAACACCTCCATCTCTGCGGTTACACGTGCCATCCGCCCAACCTGAAACTCGCGAAGACCGCCCTGGGCGCGTTTGATTATGTGCCGTGGACACATCATCAAGACCCCACGGACGCGGTGAAGCACTTGCGCAAGGCGGGCATTCCCGTCGTCGCCATCGAGACTGCCGAAAACGGCAAGTCCCTGGGGGTCTATGAATGGTCGCGTCCGGTTGCCGTGGTTTTCGGCAACGAGGTCAAAGGCATCACCCCGGAACTGCTGGGCCAATGCGATGAAATCGTCCGCATTCCGATGCTGGGCTACAAAAACAGCATCAACGTGGCCACGGCCTTCGGGATCGTCCTCTACGACATCCTGGGCCAATGGGACGCGCTGCGCGAACCGGCGGCTAGCGCTGCGCCCAGAAATCAAACACCAGCACCTTGTCCAGGTGAGGACCAATAAGCTCTCCGAACGCCTTGTGCGCGGGATGCGGCAGGTAGACGGCGCGGTCGTCCTCGCTCTTGAACGACACCAGGAAGCAGTGCGTAAATCCCTGCGACAGGTTCTCCACACTCATTTCGGTGCCCCATTCCAGCGCGCAAATCTGCGGAATCTGGCCGGGCAACGCCAAAAACGCCTGTTCGATCTCGTTGACCGTCCCGGGAGGCGTGCCGTCTTTCCACTTGAACATCACCACATGACGCAGGCAAGGCCCCGTACAGCCCGGGCAGGCCGGTTTCGCTTCACAGGATGCCGCTTTGGGGCAGGCCGCCGCATCCGGACAAACAGCGCCCGTCTTGACCGATACACACCCCACGACGACCAGCATCACCACGCACAGCCCCGCAATCGCCTTTCGCATAACCGCTCCTTTCAAAATGACCGCTCTCTTTCCATTTCCGGCGCTTCGCGGGCCCGGTCGTCGAGTTCGCGAAACGCCGCGCTCGCTTCCCGCAATTGCGGCTCGGTTTCCGGCGCCACTGAGCTGCCCTGAACCATCTCCTCAAACGCCACAATCGCCGCGGCCTCGAGTATGGGCGCCGCGACGACGCGTTGTACCGCAAACCCCGTCCATAACGCAACCGCAACCGCGCTGGCCAGCACCGTCCAATCGCTTGCGCCCGCTGCCAACACCAGCGGCAGGGCCGCCAGCGCCGCTGCAGCCAGCGTGAAAATGTGTCCCACGCTCCACAACGCCATGTTCCACCGGAACGCCTCGTCCCAGACCGCCGCGTAGAGCAACAGACCCTCTCTGGCCTGCGAGGACGCTCGCCCGGACGCGTCCGCAAACGCCCGGGCCGCCAGCGCGCCCGCCATCGGACTCGTGCAGCGCGCGAGGAGCCGTCGCGCCCACGACGGCGCACGGTCCCGCGCAAACGCCGGAAACCCATCGCCCACGTCGCGCAGGTTCCCGTGCACGGCGCCCATCGTCCGGCGAATGCGCTGGACCACCCACACGGGCGGCGCGTCGGCCGACGCAGCGCGCTGCCGCGCCCAGGCCACCTGGTCCCGCCCGTCCGGCGTCTCGCGTTTACGCGACAGTTCCACCAGCAGCAGGCCGTGTTCCACATCGACGCTGGCCAGCAGCGAAACGCGGATCACTCCGTTCAGCGTCAACACGGTCAGCGCCCCCGCGCAGAGCGCAACCACCAGCACGGCGGGGACGAACCCGGTCAGGTGCGCAAGAAAGCCCGCCGCGGCAATCGCCGCCACCCCCAGGAGAAACACCGGGGCATGGACCAGGGCCCGGTACCCCCAGCAGGCACGCGAACCCCAGACCAGCAGGAAACCTTCCCACAGACGCGCTATCAACCGGCTAAGATCTCGCATGGCGCCTCATTATCTACGCCGCCCATCCCCCGTTCCAGACCGGAGCCTCGTCCGAATCGCCGGATAAAATGAGGAAATCTCCGCGAGGCCAATGCCGACGGAGACGGTAGCACACGGAGGTCTGCGGTTGCACAGATCTCTGGCGCGCCAACGACGCGATTCACCCCGGCGATCACGGCTGTCTTGTCCGCCTCGCGCACATTTTCGGCGCGCCAACGGCGCTGAGGAAGGCGACGTGTTCCAAGTCCCGCAGGGACGACAGAGAATAGCCCACTGAAGTGGTGGGCTATTCTCTGTCGTCCCTGCGGGACTTGGAGCCCTGCGGGCTGGGCTGGTATGTTATCGCGCCATCGGCGCTCCGGACGCGCGAATCTGCGACTTTCCCCTCGCCATAACGGATCTTTAGGCCAAGCTGGTATGTATCGCGCCTTCGGCGCTCCGGAAGGCAGCAAGGTCTCCTATTTCACCACGTGGGTGAGTCGACAGAAGCTCCGGAGCCCTACGGCGCAAGCGTCTGAGCAATCCGCCTTCGCGTTAGCCGAAGATTGGAGCCTCGAGCTTCCCGCAGGCCCCCGCACCTGCCGCGACATTGACAGGTCCGCCAGCCTCCCCATATAGTCCCGGTGTTCGCGAACGCATTTACGCAACGGCCCGAACGGAGTATCGATCATGGCGGCATTCGGCGGTATCGAGGCAGGAGGCACCAAGTTTGTCTGCGCCCTGGGTTCGGGGCCGGACGACCTGCGAGAGGAGGAACGTTTCCCCACCACCACGCCGGAAGAGACCATCGGCCGGTGCATCGCCTACTTTGAAAACCGCCGCCGCCGGGAACCCATCGCCGCCATCGGCATCAGTTCCTTCGGTCCCGTGGATCCCAACCCGGAATCCCCCACCTGGGGCTATATCACCACCACGCCAAAACCCGGTTGGGGGCAAACCCCGTTTGCGGGGCGCATCGCCGAGGCCCTCGGCGTCCCCGTGGGATTCGATACGGACGTCAACGGCGCCGCCCTCGGCGAAAACCGCTGGGGCGCCGCCCAAGGGCTCGACTCCTTCATCTATCTCACGATCGGGACGGGCATCGGCGGCGGCGGTCTGCTCGGCGGGAAACTCATGCACGGACTCGTTCACCCCGAGATGGGCCATGTCCGACTCCCCCGCGACACGCGCCGCGACCCCTTCGAGGGCGTGTGCCCCTACCACGGCGACTGCCTCGAAGGCCTCGCTTCGGGACCCGCCATGGAGAAGCGCTGGGGAACCCGCGCGGAAGCCTTACCGGACGCCCACCCCGCCTGGGACCTCGAAGCGCATTATCTCGCCGTCGCCCTGACG
The DNA here is from genome assembly GCA_002348185.1 of Candidatus Hydrogenedentes bacterium UBA2224. Taxonomy (GTDB): domain Bacteria; phylum Hydrogenedentota; class Hydrogenedentia; order Hydrogenedentales; family SLHB01; genus UBA2224. The sequence goes on from DDYW01000030.1 coordinate 23,649, forward strand.
GGATTCATCTGCACCCTGTCTCCGCAACGCATCATCCTGGGCGGCGGCGTAATGGAACGCCGGTCCATCTTCCCGAAAATCCGCGAATACGTTCTGCAATTGCTCAACGGATACGTGCAATCCCCCGCGATCCTCGAACGCATCGGCGAATTCATCGTCCCCCCCGGACTCGGCAACACGTCGGGTGTGCTCGGAGCCATCGCGCTGGCCCAGGACGCCGCCCGCAACGCCGCCGGACGCGGGTAACCCGGGCCATCTGCCATGAACACCTCGGACCTCGATTACGCGCTCCCGGAAGAACTCATCGCGCAACACCCCTGCGAACAGCGCGACGAGTCCCGTCTGCTCGTGCTCGACCGCGCAGATCAATCCATGACCGTCGACGTCTTCCGCAATCTCCCTCACTACCTGCGGCGCGGCGACTGCCTGGTATTCAACGACACGCGCGTCATCCGGGCGCGCCTCCACGGGCGAAAACCCACCGGCGGGCAGGTCGAGGTCTTTCTCCTGCACGAAACCAGCCCCGGCGAGTGGGACGCCCTCGTGCGCCCCTCGTCCAAGGTCAAGCCCGGCACGCCCGTGAAGATCGCCGCCGGCATCGAGGCCCTGGTCGGCGACCGGCTCCCCGGCGGACGCCGGCACGTCTCGTTCGCCCAACCCGACGTCCTCACCGTGCTCGAACAGGCCGGCGAAGTCCCGCTCCCCCCGTACATCCGCCGCGATACACCGGATGCGTCGGACCTCACGCGCTACCAGACCATCTACGCCCATGCCCCCGGCGCCGTCGCCGCGCCCACGGCGGGCCTGCATTTCACCGAAGCCGTGTTTTGCCGCCTTGAAGAGAGCGGCGTGGACCGTGCCTTCCTCACATTGCACGTGGGGTACGGCACCTTCCGGCCCATTCAGGCCGAGCGCCTCGAAGACCACACCCTCGAACCCGAGCCATTTACCCTTACCGAAAAAACCGCAACGCAGCTCAATCGCACCCGCGCGGTCGGCGGCCGCATCGTCGCCGTCGGCACGACCGTGACCCGGGTCCTCGAAACGCAATGCCAGGCCGGCGCCTATCATCCCGGCACGGGCGAAACCAACCGGTACATCTATCCTCCGTACACCTTCCGTGCCATTGACGCGCTCCAGACCAATTTTCACCTGCCCCGTTCCAGCCTTCTGGCACTGGTGTGTGCATTTGGGGGCGCGGATTTCATTCTCGAAGCCTACCGCTTCGCCGTCAGGGAGCAGTTCCGGTTCTACTCCTACGGCGACACCATGCTGATCCTCTGACCCCGCGAAACCGGGCATTGGGATAGGCGGTATCGCCTGATATCCTGTGAAGACAGGCGAGAAACGGGCATGCCCCGAGGGAGTACGTCGTCGTGAAGAATACACTCATCGCCACCGCCATTGTGCTCTGCTGCGCAGCCCTGTCCGGGGACGCTCTTGCATCGGAAACCTCGCTGAACGAAATCCGCGCCGCGTTTGACGCGCCGCCGGTGGACTGCCGGCCGCACACGCGCTGGTGGTGGATGGGCAATGCCCTGCGTAGAGAAGACATCGCCTGGCAACTCGACCAGATGCAGGCCCAGGGGATCGGCGGCGTCGAACAGATCACCATGGAAGCCGTTTATCAGAAGGGCAATCACGACTATCTGTCGCCCGGCTACTTCGAACTGCTCCGGTACGCGGTCGAACAGGCGCGCGAGCGCGGCATGCAGGTCTCCATCAACTTCGGCGGCCCCGGATGGATCTGGGGCGGCGACTGGGTCCCCGAGAAAGACCGCAGCCAGGTGTTGCTGGCCAGCATGATCGGCGTCGAGGGCCCCCTTGCCTATGCCGGGCGGCTGTCAGAGGAGGCGACGCCCAATCCCAACGATCTGCCGCGTTCCACGCCCGCAATCGGCCCCGAAGACCGCCTCGTCAAGGTGGTGGCCGGGCGCGTTGAGGAGGGACGTCTCCGGGCCGATTCGCTGATCGACCTGACCCCGCTGGCCCGGGGCAGAGCCATCACGTGGGAGGTGCCGGACGGCCACTGGCAGCTCATGGCGTTCTGGCTGACCCGGCGCGACAATGCGAGCGCCGTCAATCATCTCGACGAAGGCGCCATGAACCGGTATTGCGAGACGCTGGGCGCGCAGTATGCCACCGCCATCGGCGACCATTTCGGCACGACCGTCGACTCGTTTTTCGGCGACAGCTTCGAAGTGCCCATCTACCGAAACGGGCTCTACTGGGCCGATGGCCTGTTCGAACGGTTCCGGGAAGACTTCGGCTATGATCTCGTGCCCTGGCTGCCCGCCCTGTGGTGGGAAGTCGATGATCTTTCCCCCAAAGTCCGGTACGACGTGAACCAATTCCTGCATCAACAGGGCATGCGCGCCTTTTTCGCCACCTTCACCCAATGGTGCGGCCGGCACAACGTCCGCGCCCGCATCCAGCCCTACGGGTTTGTCACCGACATCCTCGAAGGCGCCGGCGCGGCGGACATCCCCGAAGCCGAGATCACGGCCGGGGAAAAGGACGCCGTCCCCTGGTTTGACACCCGGCTCGGGCCCCGGGAGTACGTAACGTCCGGCGCGCACCTGTACGGGCGCCCGGTCGTGACCGCCGAGGCCTTCACCTACCTTCACTGGGAGCCCTACCGCGCGACGCTCGAGGAATTGAAGATCGCCACCGACGGGTATTTCCGCGCAGGCGTCAATAAACTCTACAACCACGGCTACATCGCGTCGCCGGAACGCGATATCGTGCCCACGCGCGGGTTCTTCGCGGCCATCCGCATCAGCCACGAAAATATCTGGTGGCCCTATTACCGCCATCTGGCCGACTATACCGCCCGCTGCTGCGCCCTCCTGCGCCAGGGCAATTACACGGCCGACGTCGCCCTGTACTCGCCCCTCGCCAACCAGTGGACCCAGAGCGTGCTGAATGCGCGCAAATGGACGCGTGAATTCGACTGGGGCGGCACGGGTCAGTTGCTCATGGCCAACGGCTATGCCTTCGATCTCGTGAACGACGACGTGCTGCAGCACCGCTGCGCCGCGGAGGGCCCCGAACTCCAGTTGGGCGCGATGACCTACCGGGTACTGATCCTCCCCGACGTCGCCGCGCTCCCCGTCGAGACCTACCGGCAGATCGAGCATTTCGTACACCAGGGCGGCGCCGTCATCGCCCTCGAGAGGGTACCGGACGCCTCCACCGGCATGCACAACCACGAACAGAACGACGCGGAAGTGCGCCGCATCAGCAGGGACCTGTTTGGCGAACCCGCCGGACCAGACGACGTCGCCCCAAAGCAATACGGAACAGGCCGTACCTGGCGGCTCGAGCTCGTCATGCGCCGCACCGACCCGCTCGACTGGCGCAGCGCGCCCCTCGATCCGTTTCTGAAGGTTCTGCGGCAGGCGGTTCCCCCCGACCTCGACATCGACCTGGTGCGCGCGGGCCTGAGAACCAACGACGGCCTGGCATTCACGCACCGCCACTCCCCCGAAGCCGACCTCTATTTCGTAAGCAACCTGCAATCCGTTCCGGCCGACCTGCGCGTCGGGTTTCGCACCACGGACGGCGAGCCGTGGTGGTGGAATCCGTATTCCGGCGAACGGCGTCCCCTTCTCGAATACGAGCGCGAGGGCGAGTACACCCGCCTCCGCCTGGCGATGCGCCCGTATGAGTCGCGCTTCCTTGTGTTCGAACGCGCCCCCGGCACGTTCGAACGCATCCACGCCACGCGCAGTGCATTCGCGGACATGCTGAGCGGCAGCGACGACGCCCTGACCGCAATCACCCCGCACAACGGCGTCCATGCCTATGAGCTCGTCCAGGGCGGCGCCCGGCGAACCGGCGAGGCTGTCGTTGAAGGTCTCCCCGCGCCGTTTGATCTGAGTGGTCCCTGGCAAGTCGCGTTCTCCGGGCCGGATGCGCCCGGCGGGAGCCAGACCTGGCCCGCACTTAAATCGTGGACCGACGACCCGCGCCTGCGCCATTTCAGCGGCCGCGCACACTACACCCTGACGTTCGAGTTGCCGCCCGAGTACCTCGCGGAGAATACCCTGCTCCGGCTCTCGCTCGGCGCGGTGGGCTCCGTCGCGGAAATCCGAGTGAACGGCAGCGAGGCCGGCGTGCATTGGATGCGAGGACAGGATTTTGAGATCGGCCAGCTCGTCCGCTCCGGACAAAACACGCTCGAGATCGCGGTGACCAACACGCTCATCAACCGTGTCGCCGGGCTCGACACGTTTCCGGAGGTTGCACCGGACCTCCAGCCGGCCTTCGGAACAGGCCTCCACGAGTCCACCCCGGCCGCGGATGCCCTCCGCGGATTCGAGCCCCTTCCCCCGTCCGGATTGCTGGGACCGGTCCGCATCACCCCGCTGAAACGCGTACACATCAGTCTCAACCACTCTGAATAGGGATGCCCTGCAGCGCCCGGAACGGCCGCTGTTGTGCCTGCGCTACAAGACAAGACTGACCCCGCGAGCGAGGCTCCGGAGGATAAGACAAAGAACGGGGACATGTTCC
>DDYW01000030.1:28212-63989 GCA_002348185.1 Candidatus Hydrogenedentes bacterium UBA2224
CTACGTGTCCCCGTTCGAATGACCGGTGAGGGCGCCGGCCCCGCACGGCCTCACCCGCCTTCCTTGACGTCCCCGCACGACTTCTGTTCCAATGCCATGTGGCGAAATCAGTACGAAAGCGTGCGCCTCGGCCCGCCATTCCATGCCGGCGTGAGCGGGCGCGCGGCCGGTTTGACCCGAACAACCTGAGGGGGTGCGTGCCATGCGAGGTATTCTGTCCGGCCTGATGGTCATTGGGTCTGTCGCGTTTTCCTGGCATGCGTTTGCCCAATCGGCCGAACCCTGGCAGGCAAGCTACGCCGGGGAAGACGCCGCCGGCCAGCATGTCATCGCGTTGTGGAACTTCGACGAATCCGGAGACACGATCGCCGATGCCTCCGGCAACAACCACACTGGCACGCTCCAGGGCGTCGTGTGGCGTCCGGACGGCCGCTTTGGCGGTTGCATAGAGTCCTTTCCGGGATGGCCCGTCGAGGATGTGCGGCACGCGGTGCAGATCAACAATGCCCCGTCGCTCTCTCCGCAGGGCGCATTCACCGTGGAGATGTGGCTGTGCCCCGCCGAAGCCTTCGAAGGCTACGACGAGGCCTTTATTGTCGACAAAAAGTACGTCGCTCATACCGACTACCAGTGGGTGCTCGAGAAGCCCGATGCGCTTGGACACCGGCGCATGCGCCTGTCTCTCGGGTTTGGGACGGGGTCTGAAACCTGGTGGTCCTCGGAATCCGCGGCGTTTCCAAAAGACACCTGGGCGCACATCGCTTTCTCCTACGACGGCGCCGGTACCGTTCACTTCATGCACAATGGCCGCTCGCTGGGCAAAACAAGCAAACCCGGACTCGGCAGCATCTCTCCGGGAGACCATTTTCTGTCCCTGGGCGATCGCGTCGGCAGCTATTACCACGGATTCCCCGGGCGGATGGACGAGATCCGCATCACGCAGGGTGTGCGCGAGTTCCGCCCCCTGACTGTCGCGGCCGAACACCCCCGAAGCGCCTACCTGCGGATGGAACCCGCGCCGCAGCTCCAGTTCCGGTTAACCAACATGCGCCGGGACAGCCTGGCGGGCGCCAGCGCGACCGTCAGCGTGCCGGGCATGCCCGGCCAGACGTATCCCGTCCCCGAGCTGGCCGCGGGCGCGTCGCATCTCCTCGAATTCGCCTTTGACACCCGCCTGCGACCCGGCGTCTACCCCGTGACTCTGGAATGCCGCCTGGGCGACGCGGCGGACGAGTGGAGCAGCCGCGAATCGTTCGAGGTCACCCTCGTTCCCCGCAGACCGCCGTTCCGGATGCCCGTGGTCATGTGGGGGATCGGCGGCGTGGAATCGGTCACGGAGAATCTCCCCGCGCTCAAGGACATCGGGTTCACCCACTGCCTGGGATTGCGCTGCAACTTCCCGACGATCTGGGACGCCGGCGCGCCCGTCACCGCCGTCAACGACCAGGAACTCGAAGCCAGCCGTCGCATGCTCGACCAGGCCCTCGTGAACGATCTGGGCATCGTGATCAGTCTGGGCCTCGGGCATTGGCTGGAAAACAAACCGGAGCTGCTGCGCCACGACCGCCGGGGCCAGCCCTACGAACGGCCCAACATCTGCTGCAACTTCCCCGAACTGGCGCCATTCGCGCAGAATGTCGGCGCCTCGGTCGCGCAGACGTTCGGAGCCTTCCCCGCCTTCAACGCCGCCCTCATCAACACCGAGGTGCGTGACGGAACGCAACTGTGTTTTCACGACCACGACCGGGCGCTGTACCGCGCGAAGACCGGCAAGGAAATCCCGGACGCCGCCGCCCGCAAGAATGGCGTCTCATTTGCCGGCATCGAGGGGTTTCCTGCATCCCGCGTGATTCCGGACGACGATGACCTGCTGCAGTTCTTCCGCTGGTTCTGGCGCGAGGGCGACGGCTGGAACGCATTTCATTCCGCGATCAACAACGGCCTGAAATCCACCGGGCGCGCTGATTTTTGGACCTTTTTCGACCCGGCGGTACGCGTCCCGGCCCTGTGGGGCAGCGGGGGCAACGTCGATTTCCTCTCGCACTGGACCTACAGCTACCCCGACCCGATCCGGATCGGCCTGACCGCCGACGAGCTCTTCGCCATGGCCAACGGCGGCCCGGAAGGCCAGGACGTGATGAAAATGACCCAGATCATCTGGTACCGGTCGCAGACCGCGCCCCTCGCTGAGGCGAGCAGCCCCGCCGGCGCCGCGTCGCCCTGGGAAGACCGCGACCCCGACGCCAATTACATCACCATCGCCCCCATGCATCTGAAGGAAGCCTTCTGGACCAAGGTGGCCCGCCCCGTCAAGGGCATCATGTACCATGGGTGGCAGTCGCTGGTTCCGACCGAGGGCGCCTCGGTCTACCGCTTCACCCACCCGGAAACGCGCTACGCCCTCAAAGAACTCATCGCCGACGTGGTCCAGCCTCTGGGGCCCAGCCTGCTCCAGGTACCCGCCGCGCCCGCGGACGTGGCGTTCCTGGAGAGTTTCACCTCGGCCATGTTCGCCGGCCGGGGCACCTACGGCTGGGGCGGCTCCTGGGGCGGCGACGCCTACCATGTGCTGCTCTACGCCCGCCTGCAACCCGAAATCGTCTACGAAGAAACCATTATGAAAACCGGCCTGGATGCCTACCGCGTCCTCGTGATGGCGGATTGCGACGTCCTGCCCGCGCCGGTGGCCGAACGCGTCCTGGCCTTCCAGCAGGCCGGCGGCATCATCGTTGGCGACGAGCGGTTGTGCCCCGCGATCCGTCCCGATGTCCTCCTGAGTGTCTATGAGCGCACAAAACAGGCCGATGCCGACAAGCAGGCGCTGCTGGAGCGCGCACAACAGCTCCGCGAACAGCTCGGCGAGCGGTACCGGCCGTACGTGGACTCCTCGGTGGCCGAAGCCATGCCCTACCGCCGCGCGTACGGTCCGTCAGACTATATCTTCGCCATCAACGACCGCCGCGAATTCGGCCCGTATGTAGGGCATCACGGTCTGGTCATGGAAAACGGCCTGCCCGCAAGCGCCCAGTTCACCGTCAACCGCGCCGCCGGGTTCGTTTATGACCTTCTCGAACACCGTCCGGTGGCCGTGGAAAGCGACGGCAGCGTGCTCCGCATTCCTGTCGAGATCGAACCGGGCGGCGGGCGCCTCTGGCTGATCACCGAAAACGCCATCCACGGACTGCACATCGAGGCCCCGGCGGAGGCGGTCCCCGGTCAGGACCTCGCCGTTTCGGTCGCCGTAACGGATGCAACCGGCGCGCCCGTGAAGGCCGTCGTGCCCATCGAGCTCGACCTGCGCGACCCGGACGGAAAACGCGCCGAATTCAGCGGTTACTACGGCGCCCCGGACGGTCGTCTGTCCGTCACGTTCACACCCGCCGTCAACGACACGCCGGGGATGTGGACGATTGAGGCGCGGGAACTGGCGTCGGGTATCGTGACCCGCTCCTATTTCCGCCTGGCGGAATAGCGCGCCGCAGGATCCGCGAGGCCCCGGGGCCCCGTTCGAACTTCCGGCCTCCAATGGGGTCATAAGCGTCAGAATGCCGCGTGCCGGTTCCCCTGAGCCTCACTGCGGGTGGAATCTCGCATGGGTTCGGCAGAGAATAGGCCAATGCTTGATGCGGGTCGATCATGGGAGGCAAGATGATGAAGACGCTACTGGGCCGGGTCACGAAAGGTGCGGTGCTGCTGTGCGCCGCGATGCTCACTGTTGCGGGTGCGGCCGCGCAGGACCTCGACTTCCTCGAACGCTTCGCGCTGGCCGAAAACCGTGAGGAGGCGCTCAAAGAACTCGTGCCGGGCACCCGGGACTATTTCTTCTTCCATTGCCTGCACTACCAGAATACGGGCAAGCTCGACGAGGCCGACACGGTCCTCCAGGCCTGGTACCGGATGGATGAGAACTCCCCCGGACTCGATGAGATGCGCAACCGGCAGGCCCTCCTGCGATACGGCGAACAGCCTGAGCTCACCCTGGAATACCTGCGCCAGAAGCTTGGTCTCCATTTCAACCATGAACGCGAGGTTGCGGGCGCGGAATCCGGCCTGCCCACGGCGCTCGATCCCACCCTCATCTCCCGCGCCACGCTCACCCAACGGGCACTCGCCATCCACGACGGCCGCCTGGACGGATTCGAGGACGCCGCCCTGGACTGGCTCATCGAACAGGAACTCAGCGGCCCGGTGCTGCGCGAATGCCTCACCCGGCTCACGCGGCCCGATATCGAGCATCTGCCTCGCCTGGTGTTCGCCGAGCTTCAGGCCGAAGGCAGCGGCGGGTTTGGCTCGCTGCCCATCCACCCGAACCTCCTGCTCGCCCAGCTCGATGAGCTGCTTGCGCTCCAGCCCGATCTCCTCAACAATGGCGATTTCGTCAGCGTGTACCTCGCGAAACTCGCCCCGGGCGCCGACGAGAACTGGCCGGTCGATCCGGCCGCCAAACAGGCCTGGCTCGACCGGCTGGAGGCCTTTACCAACCGCCTGAGCCCCGCCCAGAACTCCCTGAAGGCCTGCGTGCTGTACCAGCGCCTGGTCCTTGACCGCACTCTGGGCGTGCGCGACAAGAACCGCTTCATGGCCTATCTCCAGCTTCCCCGCAACGTGCCCTATATCAGCCGCGATTTCATGAAACGGTCCGAAAACCGGAACTTCGCGGCGGATCTCGAACAGGCCTGCGGCGATTTGCCCCCCATCCGGGACGATCAGGAGCTCGTACGAGACTATCTCGAACACTTCTTCGTCACGGAGGACTCGCACCAGCCCTACGCCGAGTTCCTCGATGAGCGTTATCTCAAACGCGTCTTCGCCGAGACCAAAATCCTCCACGGCATCGGCGACCTGGAAACCTGGGCCGCCTGGCTGACGCCTGGCGATTTCCAGCAGCTCAAGGAACGCGTGGAGATTAAATTCGACCCCACCAATCGGGAGCAGTACGGCGCGGGCGACCCGGCCAGCGTGAAGGTGTGGACCAAGAACACCGGCACGCTCATCGCACGCGTCTTCGAAGTGAACACCGATGCCTTCTACCGCCGGCACCAGCGCGAGATCAACACCGATATCGACCTCGACGGGCTCGTCGCCAACGAGGAACAGGTCTATACGTACGAAGACCCACCCTACCGTAAGGTCCTGCGCACCCTCGAATTCCCGGGCATCGACCACCGCGGCGTCTACGTCATCGAACTCATCGGCAACGGCAAGAGCAGCCGCGCGATCCTCCGCAAGGGCGCCCTCACCTGTCTCTCGCGCACCAGTACCGCCGGGCAGGTCTTCACCGTGCTGGATGAAAACGGCGCGGAAGTGAAAAACGCATCCATCTGGATGGCGGGCCACGAGTTCACAGCCGACGACGAGGGCCAGGTCACCCTCCCGTTCAGCACGCAACCCGGCGAGCAGGTGCTCGTGCTGTCGGACGGCACGTTCTCGGACCTCGCCCGGTTCAGCCACCAGGGGGAAGACTATGCGCTGTCCGCGGGGTTTATCCTCGACCGCGAATCGCTCCGCCAGGGCGGCACGGCCCGCGTGGGCGTGCGTTCGGCGCTGTATCTTAACGGCGTTCCCGTGACGCTCTCCGTGCTCGAAGAACCCAAACTCGTCATCACCTCCACCAGCAACGAGGGCATCACCTCGACCCGCGAGGTGCCTGATTTCGAGCTGTTTGAAGACCGCCTGTCCGTGCACGAATTCCGCGTGCCCGAGGGCCTGTCGCAGATCGTCTTCTCCCTCACCGCCAAAGTCAAACCTCTGACCAGCCCCGAGCGCGTCGATCTCGCCGCAACCCAAACCGTCACCATTAACCAGATCAACATGACGCACAATACCGAATGCGTCTTCCTGACCAGACACGCCGGCGAATACCTCCTCGAACTCTTCGGGAGAACCGGTGAAGCCAAGAGCGGACGCCCCCTCACCCTCGAGTTGAAACATCGCGATTTCAGAGACACTGTCACGCTGTCGCTCCAGACGGATGCCGCCGGCCGAGCCCGTCTCGGCGCCCTCACCGGCATCGACTGGCTCCAGGTGGCCTCGCCCGACGGCGCCATGCGCATGTGGAACCTGACCGGCGACGCCGCAACGTACCCGTCTATTCTTCAGGGCGTATCGGGCGAAACCCTGTATCTGCCCTACACGGGCGATGCGGCCGCGCCTGCACGGACCGAACTGGCCCTCCTCGAATTGCGCGGCGGCTACCAGGCCGACCGCTTTGCCGCGCTCCGCATCGAAAACGGGCTTATCGCCATCACGGGCCTGGAACCCGGCGACTACGAACTGACCCTCAAAGAGATTCCGCACCAGATTGCGGTGCGCGTTACGAAAGGCGACACGCGCCTGGGATACGCCATGGGCGCGTTCCGACGCCTCCAGCAGATTAACGCCGCGCCCGTGCAGGTCACGGGCATCGAACCCGGGGACGACGCCGTCCGGATTTCCATCGCGAATGCATCGCCCGCAACGCGGGTCCACGTGGTGGCGACCCGGTTTGTCCCGGTCTTCTCCGAGTTCGCGCGCCTGAGCATTCCCACCGAAAACCCCGGCGCGAACTACGTACCGCCCATCCTGTCGGTCTACACCTCGGAGCGCGCCATCGGAGACGAGTACCAGTACATCCTCGACCGCAAATATGCCCGGAAATACCCCGGCGCCTTGCTCGAGCGGCCCGGTCTGCTGCTCAATCCCTGGGCGCTCAAGGAAACCGAGACGGGCCGCCAGGACGCCGCGGAAGGCGAACCGCCGCAGTCTCAGGCCATGCCGCAAGTACTCGCCGGCGAGGCCGGCGCCGCCGCCGAAGAATGGGGCGGATTCATGGGTGACGTCGATTACGCCAACCTCGATTTTCTCGGCGGCGAACCTGCCGTCTTCTTGAACCTGGCGCCTGACCAGGACGGCATCGTCACCATCCCCCGCGACAAACTGAACGGCCGCCATCACATCCACGTCTTTGCGGCCGACCCGCGCANNACCGTCTACCGGCAGCTGGCCCTTTCCGAGGACAGCACGCCCTTCAACGACCTGCGCCTGGCCGAAGGCATTGACCCCAAGACGCACGCCACGGAATTGAAACGCATCACCGTCTTGAACAAGGGCGGCGTCTTGACCCTGCAAGGCAGCGGCGCGCTCGAATTCGAGGTCTACGACACCGTCGGCAAGGTCTACGCGCTTTACAACACGCTCCTTCCCGACTCGAAGCTCCCCAGGTTCGGATTCATCACCCGCTGGCCGGAATTGACCGATGAGCAGAAGCGCGAAAAGTACGCCGAGTTCGCCTGCCACGAACTGAACCTGTTCCTTCAGCGGAAAGACCCCGCCTTCTTCGAGGCCGTCGTGAAACCCTTCATCGCCAACAAGCTCGACAAGACCTTCCTCGACCGCTATCTGCTTGGCGACGAGCCTACCGCTTATCTCGACCCCTGGCGCTACGGCCAGCTCAATATGCCCGAGCGCATCCTGCTTGCGGAACGCATCGTGGCCGAACGCGACAACACCCTCCGGTTCGTCAACGACCGCTACAACCTGGTTCCGCCCGATATCGACCGGTTCAACCACCTGTTCATGACCGCCCTGCGCGGCCGCTCCCTCGATATTGGCAGCCCGGCGGGCGGATTCGGGGGCGGGGCGCTATTTGCGGGCAGACAAGCCACCAGGCTGGACATCAACGGAGACTTCGGTGCCAATGGCGTGTTCGTAGCCAGCACGGCGCAGGCAGGCGAGGATGTGCTCGCGGCGCCCCAGTCGGCGCCCCCCGCCGAGGCGGCGGTGCAGGAGGCCGCGGTGGAACTGAAGACGCTCGGTTATTTTGCGAAGGATGAAAAACTCCGCGAGCGATACCGCGCGCTGTACACCGCCATGGAGAAGACCCGGGAATGGGTCGAAAACAACTACTACGAACTGCCCGTCGAGCAACAGACGGCCGACCTCGTCTCCGTCAACGCATTCTGGCGCGACTATGCCGGGCGCGATGCCGCCGCGCCGTTCCTGTCGGGCAAGCTCGCGGAACCCTCGCACAACTTCACCGAAGTGATGTTCGCTCTGGCCCTGCTCGACCTGCCGTTTGAGGCAGAAGAACACGCGATCGAGCAGGACGGCCCCCGGGTCACCCTCACCGCCGCCGGACCCGCCGTGGTATTCCACAAAGAAGTCACCCCCGTCGAAGCTCCTCAGGACGCGCCCCCGATCCTGGTCAGCCAGAACTTCTTCCGCCTCGACGACCGCTTCCGCCTGGTCGACAACGAGCGCGTCGACAAGTTCGTCACCGGCGAGTTCCTTACCCAGGTGGTCTACGGCTGCCAGGTCGTCGTGACCAACCCCACCTCATCCCGCAAGCGTCTCGACGTCCTGCTGCAGATCCCCGAAGGCGCCGTTCCAGTCGAGCGCACGAAATACCTCAAGACCTACAGCCTCGCGCTCGAGCCGTACAATGCCGCGACGCTCGAATCCTACTTCTACTTTCCTGACGAAGGCCTCTGCGAACACTTCCCGGTCCACGTTGCCAAAGACGGCAAACTAGTCGCCTTTGCGGAACCCGTCTCCATGAAGGCCGTCGCCGAGCCCAGCGCCATCGACACAAGCTCGTGGGCCTACGTCTCGCAGCACGGTTCCGACGAAGACGTCTACCAGTACCTGCGGAACGAGAACATTCACGGCGTCGACCTCGATCTGATCGCGTGGCGCATGAAGGATTCGACCACATTCGCCAAGACCCTCGACATCCTGCGCCAGCGTCGCGCCTTCGCCCCGACGCTCTGGTCGTATGCCCTCCGCCACAACGATGCCGCCGCCGCGCGCGAGTATCTCCAGTTCCGCGACGATTTCGTAAACCTGTGCGGCGCGGCCATCGACAGTCCGCTGTTTACCCTGGATCCGGTCGTCCGGAAAACCTACCAGCACATGGAGTACAGTCCGCTGGTTAACGCGCGTGCGCACAAGCTGGGACCCCGCCGCGTTATTGTCAACGAGCGTCTCGCCGCACAGTACACACGCTTGCTTAACGTACTGGCGCACCGCCCCGCGCTGGATCAGCATGACCTCATGTCCGTGACCTACTACCTGATGCTCCAGGACCGGATTGAGGACGGTCTCGCCTTTCTCGCGAAGATCCGTCCGGATGCGGTCGACACGCGGCTCCAGTACGACTACCTGGCTTGCTGCGCGGCCTTCTACGCCGAAGAACCCGGGAAAGCCGCCGCCATCGCCGAAACGTATGCGTCGTATCCCGTGGACCGCTGGCGCAACCGGTTTGCCAACGTCGCCGCCCAGGCCCGCGAAATCGCTTCCGCCACGACCACCGTGATCGACGACACGAGCCGCGAACAGGCCCACGACCAGCTCGCCCAGACCGAGCCCGATTTCGAGTTCAAGGTCGAGGCAAAGCAGATCACCGTCACATACCAGAATCTCACGGCCTGCCGCGTGGCGTACTATCCCATGGACATCGAGCTTCTCTTCTCCCGCAACCCGTTCGTCAAGCAGGGCGCCGACCATTTCTCGACGGTCCGGCCGAACTTCGTTGAAGAACGCGAACTGCCCGCCTCCCAGACCTCCGCGACGTTCGACCTGCCTCCGCAATTCAGCAACAGCAACGTCATGATCGAGATCACCGCGGGCGGAAAAAAGAAAACCCAGGCGTATTACGCGACCAGCCTCGCCGTGCAAGTCATCGAGAACTACGGACAACTCCGCGTCACGAGCCTCGAGTCCGGCCAGCCGGTGGCCAAAGTCTATGTTAAGGCCTATGCCCGCATGGAGGGCGGCGAGGTCCGCTTCTACAAGGATGGGTATACCGATCTGCGCGGCCGCTTCGACTACAGTTCGCTCAATACCGACGAGTTGGACCACGTCGAACGGTTTGCGCTCCTGGTACTCAGCGAGGCCGGCGGCGCCGCCGTCCGTGAAGCCGCCCCGCCCAAACGCTGAATACGCAGACCCGCGGGGTCATTTAGCAATCCCCGGGGCGAAACCCGGGGCGATTCCCGCTTGCCCTCCGGGCTGCCCTGACAAAGGCAGGCTAGAATAGCCCAGGGCAACGCCCTGGGCTAGGCATCGCCAAATAGATACGCCCTGAAAGGGCACCCCGAAACCAGAGAAGACATGAAACAGGCCATGTCGCAATCGCGTTCTCAGATCCCCTCCATATCGAAATCGGAATCGTCATCGGGACCGGGAATCGCTGTCCATGATCTCCTGTGATGAGAATTTGATGAGAAGCACGCGTGAGATTCGAACTCAGCCTGCCCTTACAGGGCGAAAACGCGTTTGGGGATCGCTTCCCGGGGCGCCGTCACGCGAACCGCTACGCGAGCCCGCGTGACTTGCCCCGGGCAATTCTCGGTTGCCCCTTGCGGGGCTGCAAGAAAGGTTTCTTTCTTGTAGCGCGGGGGCACCCGGGATTCGCCCGGACTCAGGGGGCTGACTGCATTTTCTGAATTACCCTGCCCTCAAACCGGAACTCGTTCGGCGCCAGACCATCGTCTTCATCCAGTCCATCCGATTCCCGGTTCATCGCCGCCGCGACGAACAGGGCCACGGTGTCCATATCCACCACGCCGCCACAGGCCTTCACGACGTTGCGCCATTCCTCGAAATTCCACTTGCCGTCATTATCCACGTCGCCCCGCGGTTTGAAAAAGCGCGCGCCGAACAACTGATACCTGTCCGGGTTTATCTCGACGCCGAAAACCTCGCGGAGGTAATGCGGCATGGTCTCCTGGTGACCGAACGAGCCCAGGGTCATGTAGGCGGCCGTCAAGCGTTGAATGTGCGGGTCCAGCGACGCCAGATCCTGAGTCGCCTGGGCAAGATTGGTCTGATAATACTCCCACAGCAGCGTATGCGAGGCCCCGCCCGCATGGCTGCGCTCGAACTCCGTATTCTGCAGCACCCCCTGCAGCAGGGCGAGTTCCGCCACATCGGGCGTGTTGTTGGGAAGCAGCAGGACTTTATTTCCGGAAATGTGCTCAACCTCGCCCGTGTCAAACTCGAAGATCCCGGGATTTTCCAGCTCCACCCGGCCCTGGATATCCGCCAGGAACGCCTGAAAATCCCCGACGAAATCCAGAGCCTCCATGCCCTGCCTCTCGACAAATTCGGCCATGACATCGTACGCTCCGAACAGGGACAGAACGGCATGCCGTGCCCCGGGCTCAACGGGCGCGCCCCACCATTGTTTGAACACCCACCCCGGGGCCGACGTCGCAAACAGGTGGAGGGTACCAGAGCCGCTTCGGGGGTCACCGGGGACGTTGTAGGTCGAGAACACGAAGCTGCCCTCGCCGATGTTGATCGAGCCCTGTCCCAGCACCCGTGTCGAAACCGGGCTGGCGTACATCGTCTTCGGATCGACAAATTCAAGATAGAGCGCTGTGGCGATGGTGTCGGTCGTGATCCCGATGGTCTCGTCCGTCGCATACGTGGTTTTCTTGCCCGAGACGATTTCCCAGCAGGTAAACACACCCACGTCGGGGTCGGCCGCCACCGCCGTAGCGCTGATCGTCTCGCCCGCGGGCACGCTGCCCATGAGAACGTCTGACGTAAGCCGGTCAGGCCGGTTGGGATAGTCGACAATGACCTGCCCCGGCCCCAGCACCGGAACGACGAAATCGGTACTGGAATCGGTCTGGCCCTCTTGCGGCTTGAACATGGCGGTGACCGACCGGTAGACCTCCATTTTCACAAAGACGGGCCCGGGGTTGTAGTCGATCCAGACCGTGTTCTGCTTGCTCACCATCACCCAGCAGGCCACCTCGTGGCCGGCGTCCGGCGTGGGCGCGAGTTCAACGGTCATGTCTGCGCCGTAGTGAAACACCCGCGGGCCGCCACCGGTAACGTTCGCGGGCTTCCCGTCGGGGTCTGGTGTGAGTACGACGCTGCCGGACCCCAGGACTGCGATCTCCAAATCGTGGGCGCTTCGAAACACGGCGGTCACACCCTTTCGATCCTGATCGACTACGACATCCACCGGCGAAACCGTCGCCCCGTCCACCGAGAGATCGCCCGGGCATTCCCAATGGTCGAAGGTCCACCCGGCCTCGGGGATGGCGGTCACCTGCACCCGGGCCCCGCCCGCGTATTCGGGCAGCTCGGGTTCTACCGTGATGGTCCCCTTGCCGATGACCGCAGGGGACAGGGAAAACCGTTTCGTGAAGACCGCGGTAATGACCGTATCTGAGTCCATGGTGATGGTGTGGGGATTGGCGTCAATGGTCTCCTCGCCGAAGTACCAATGCGTGAAAACCCAACCCGCATTGGGGGTGGCTTCAAGCGTCACCTGAGCGCCCGAAATGTACGAATGCACCCCTGCCTCGGGCGACAGAGTGCCGGGATTTCCGGCTTCATCGTGAATCTCTATCGTGAGGTCGTAGTACGTTGGGGGAGCGCCCGCCAACGCGTCCCCCGATGCAAGCAACAGTGCCATGGACTGGCATGCCATGGCAACAGTCAACCAGTTCAACCGGCCCCCGCTCGCTTTGCCACGCTCCATCGTGCCGCTCCCTCCTTGCGGTTGGCCGCTCTGCACGCCCTTGTTGAACCCTGCCGCTATAGCTAATCCGCCCCGGATTCCCGCTCCAGGGCCTTCAGTTCGATGACCTTTTTGAGCCCGGACGAAGCCATGGGCACGGCATCTCCCGCGGGAAACTCCGTTTCTATCCGGGAGAAATAGCTCGCAGCTTCGTCTAAACGGCCGTCTTCGAGAGCGATGTTGCCGAGTTCCAGCAACGCCCACTGGGCGCATTCATGGCCTTCATGGGTGCTCAAATAGTCTCTGTACGCTGCTTCGGCGAGCGAGGGGTCAGCGGGATACAGCTTCCTGTACGCCGCGGGAATGGTGAGTTCCGCCCACGCCTTTTCCCTGCCGGCATCGGGCAATTCCGCCGCGATCTGCTGGAACACCCCCAACGCGGTCTGATGCTGCCCCATCTCATAGGCCGCGTAGCCCTTCGCCCACAATAAGCAGGCCTTCTCAGTGTCGCGGAGAAACGGGTCCAAAAGCGCTTCCGCTATCAGCGCACTCGAGGCAGCATTCAACAGAACCGTCATATGCTTCTCCGCGACCTTCCGATCCATGCCTTCATGCAGGTAATACCCCACAAGCGCAGACCGCGCACAGAACGCCGCCATGGAGGGTCTCGACCGGGCGACAAAGGTCTCGAGGGCCTCTGCGTACACGTGGGCATATTCCGGCGCGCACGTGACGGCTGCCTCGAATACGGCCGGAACCGCGCCCACATGCCAGGCCTCCCCCGGATACGCCCCCAAAGTCTCCAGGACACTTTCTCCCGCGGACTGGAGTTGACTCTGGGCAAGATCCGGCATCCCCATCGTATCCAGAAGGGTGGCCCTGCTCAGGAAGAAGGCATGCAGGATGTGCCGGGCCTCAGCGCTTGTGAGATCCTTGACGGAAGGGAGATTGGCTTCAAACTCGGACAAGACCTCAAACGGCAGCCTGCCGGACGAGAGGCGCTTGAGGGCTTCCTCGAGCACGGGATACCCATCGAACCGGGCCTCCGTATCCGGATAGGCATTGACCACCTGGATGAGGAGCGCCCCCGCCGCGACGACATCGCCAGCATCCAGCGCGGCCTGCGCATTGGCAATGCCGAGCGCCGCAGCCTGTTCACGCTCCGAGTCCGGGGCTTCCCCCCCAGCCACGGCGCCCGCGCTGACCCCGGCCGCGCACAACACGACAAGCAGCAGAAAGGTCGCGCGTCTACAAAGGGAACGGATGTAGTCCACCCTCAGTTTGCCCTCCCGTGCCTGACGGGTATGCGAGATACCCTGGGGCGCGTGGGTGGGACTCTGGCAAGAAGCAAAACATCAGGTGCCGGGTAACAAGACGCTCCCCACCATATGCCCAGCGGAAAAGCCCATCTTTGCGCCCCCACCGACGAAACTTCCACTAACCCTTGTCTCTTATACCTCCCCTCCAGAATTATGTCAAGGGTGTGGCCAAATCGCCGGGCAAACACGACGCAAATGCGGGTGCCGCTGACAGGGGGTGGCCACGCGGGTCCGCGTGGGCATCCGGATGTCAGAATCCCTTCACCATCGTTCAGACCAGCACGTCCATGTGGTCCGTCCCGCAATGGCTTTCTCAGATCCCCCTTCATATCGGGATCGAAATCGGGATCGCGTTCCCATCCATAGCCCCCTATGACGAAGATTTGATGAAAAAACACGTGTGAGGTCGGAACTTAGCCTGCCATTGCAGGGCGAAACGCGTTTGGGGATCGCGTCCCGGGGCGCCATCACGCGTCACGCTACACGGGCCCGCGTGACTTGCCCCGGGCGATTCTCGGTTGCCCCTTGCGGGGCTGCAAGAAGGGTTTCTTTCTTGTAGCGCAGGCGTCTCGCCTGCATCCGGCTCGCCTCCCCGGAGACAAGAATGCAGGCGAGACGCCCGCGCTACAAAATTCCCCGTTCTTTGGCTTCTTCTCTGGGGTTTTCGAGGCGGGCAGCACGCACGGCATCCGCCGTGTTCACGGCAATCATCGAAGGGGTTAGAAAGGAGGAAAAAGAAGTGGCGGAGAGGCCGGGATTCGAACCCGGGGTACGGTTGCCCGCACAACGCCTTAGCAGGGCGCCACCTTCGGCCACTCGGTCACCTCTCCACAAGAGCGTTCGACACTCTACCATGCAAACGCGGCGGAATGCAACCTAGCCGGGTGCTGCGGTTTAGCAACGGGTATGGCGGATGCAGGCCCGGGATTATTGCGCCGTCGCCACGGTGTCCGCAACGATCTGGATGGGGTTGGTGTAGACCCACGGGATCCAGGCGCCCTGGATGTCTACCTCGGCCTCGATGCGGTATTTGCCGGGCTGCTCGACGGGCCAGTCGAGTTCGCGGCCCTCGGCCTGGTGCACCACGGTGCCGTCATGCACGACGGTGAACCGGCACGGCACGGGCGAGCCGGCCCGCAGATGGACGTCCGGCCCCAGGGGCAGGCGCTCGCCCATCACCGCTTGACGGTCGCTGGATTCCGCGAGAAACACAAAGCCCGTGCTGTCGGCGAGTACGTCGAAGGCGACAAATACCCGCCCTTCTCGAAGGGACTCCAGAATGGCTTCCTTTGAGAGTTCCGGCGCCAGGATGTGGGTGCTCACAAAGCGGACCATTCGCTCGTAGGGGTCGAGTTCGAACCGGAACAGTTCGCGGCCGGATTCGAGCGGGCCGAACAGCACCCGGAGTCCCAGCCGCTTCCACCAGTTCAGTTCGTATTCGCCGATGGTGTCGGGGCTGATATCCTCCACCAGCAACGTGCCCTGGTCCGTGTAGCGCCCGGTAAAGCCGTTGTTCTGATGACAGTCGTTGGCGGCGATGCCTACGATGTCGCGTTCCCGGTTGAGGCGGTCCCAGTTAGCGAGAATGGCGGTCTGCCGGTCGAAGATCAACCGCAGGACGTGGTCGGGGTACTTGCGGATACTGAATACAATGTCCGGCAGCAGCCCCTCATAGCCATCCTCGTCCTTGAAGTCGGTGTGGATGTTGTAGATCTCCATGCCCACGAGTTGCGGCAAGTCCCAGAGGCGTTCTTCCTCTGTATGCGCGAAGAACAGAAGCCCCCCCGTCTCCGCGATCCTCGCCGCAAGCGCAGACGGCTCCTCGCCGCATTGCAGCACCGTATCGCCGGGCAGACCCCACGGCATGAACCCGCCCGGCATCTCGTACCCCGGCACAAACAGGATGCCGTCGCGCACGCCGTCCCACTGAAGCGAATAGTCTGCCTTCCCGTCTACGCAGTGGTCGGACATCAGGATGAAATCGCGTCCGGTTTCCGTCAAGACGCGCTGGATTTCGTCGAACGGCACTTGCGAATCGTGCGAAATGTGGGAGTGGCTGTGACAGACCCCCCGGTAGTCGGTGTATCCGTCATCCAGGGTCACCTCGAGGCGCTGCGCCTGAAGCGCTTGCCAGGCCCTGGCCTCGGCGGGGAACCGAACGAAACGGTTGAGCAGAGCGTCTCGAAACACAACCACAAAGGCGATGACCGCAATAACGATCAGCGCCAGGAGGGCCCGTAGCGACCATCGAATCATGGCCCGCAGGACCGGACGTCTCGCGCCCGGCCGGTTCTCGTGGACTCTAGACATGACCCGTGTATCCTGCCTGGTTTAGTCGTTCCGCCGGAATGAGTCAGGCACGCAAGCACTATAATGAAACACCCGGCCGGGATCCATCGCGCGCATGCAGGCCGCCGCGCCGGGTACGTTCCAGTGCTCATCTTATGCGGCGCAGAGCGCCAGGATGGCGTTGATTTCCGCCGGACCGATATCGCCGTGCTCGCCCAGGGCGCTGCCGCGGGCGCCGATCCGTTTCGCGACCTCATCGTAGCCCTCGGCGATGCCGTATTCACTGAGGCGCGTCTTTACGCCGAGCGAACGGAAGAACGCCTCCGTTTTGGCAATGGCCGCGTCGATGCGCTGTTCCTCGCCGCCTTCCGTGATGCCCCAGACTCGTGCCGCGTACTGCAGGATCTTCCCAGCCTTGCGCGCGCGCTGGTGCTGAAGCAAGGCGGGAAAGACCACGGCCAGCGTCTGCGCATGATCCAACCCGTACAGGGCCGTCAACTCATGACCGATTCCGTGGGTTGCCCAGTCCTGAGGCACCCCGCACGAGATCAGGCCGTTGAGCGCCTGCGTGGCCGTCCACATGATGTTGGCCCGGGTCGCGTAGTCGTCGGGCTGCGCCATGATTTTCGGGCCTTCCTCCACGAGCGTCAGCAGGATTCCTTCGGCCTGCCGGTCCTGAAGCGGGGCGTTGACCGGGTAGGTCATGTATTGTTCCATCACATGGATGAAGGCATCGACCACCCCGTTGGCGGTCTGACGCGGCGGCAGTGTGAACGTGGTCTCGGGATCCAAGATCGCAAACCGCGGATAGACCTTCTCGCTGTAAAAGGCCAGCTTCTCGCGGGTCGACTCGCGGGAGACCACCGCGTTGCCGTTGGACTCGGAACCCGTGGCGGGAAGCGTGAGAATGCCCCCCAGCGGCACGGCATCTTCGACCTTCGCGCGTTTGGCGAGGATATCCCACGGCTCGCTGCCCGGAAAACGCATCGCCGCCGCGATGAACTTCGTGCCGTCCAGCACCGAGCCCCCACCAACCGACAGCAGGAACCCGACGTTCTCGCGGCGTCCCAGTTCCACGGCTTGCATCAGCGTTTCATAGCGGGGATTGGGCTCTATCCCCCCGAATTCCCGCACATCAAACCCCTGGAGCGCCGCCCGGGTCTGCTCGTAGACCCCGTTGCGCTTGATCGAGCCGCCGCCGTAGGTCATCAGAACCGGCCTGTCCTTCGGCACCAGCCCGGCCACCCTCGCGATCGTGCCTTTTCCAAAGACGATTCGCGTAGGATTCAAATATTCGAAATTCTCCACGGTTTTACCTCCGAATGGTTGGTTTTTCACGGCCGGCTGCACCGCTCCAGACCGGATCCGCGCCCCTATTCTTAACACGAGCGAGGCGCCGGTTTGTTCTCGCGGGACAAAGGCCCGACTCGTATTGCGGATCGCCTCAACGAAGCATGTCGGGCTGCCCGGATGACCGCGTGTACCCGTTCGAACCGCGCGTATGCCGCCGCGCGCGCAGACAAAAAACGCCCACGAGCCGGAACACTACACCTCTGTTCCGGCTCGCGGACGCAAAGCCGTCAATATTCTGGCTTTCCGAAGTCAGCTTAGAAAAGCGCTTCGGGACTCACACACCGGACTTGGCCGGGGCGACCGTGTAACCGAACCAACCCGCGACGGTGTTCGCGCTCCACGTGGCGAAGTCAGCCATTTCGTTGAAACCAAGGATACCCGGCTCGAACAGAAGCGACTTGAGGTCGATCGTCTGTGCTTTTGCCGGCGTCGCTTTCGAAACGCGAGCGATATGCTTCATGGGGTTTAACCTCCCTCCACAGTCTGCGCACCTCGTGGCGCACACCAAACTAGACTCACTGCTGCGGGGCGCCTGGCGCCCCGCCTCGACAAGTGTTCAGTACGATTCGCGAGCCTATTCCGGCTTCGCAGGATTCGCCTCAGGCGCAGGATCACTGACTTCATTGATCCAGGCTTGTTTCACAGCCGTGACTTGCGCCGGCCATTCCCAGATCGCCGCCTTCGACGGCTTGGTGACCTTCTTCAGATGCTTCATTTCTCCGTACCCTTTCTTGAGCGTTTCCCCGCCGCACGCCGCCGTGCCGGGTCCGGGCCTGAAGACCCAGGTTCCGCACACATTTCACATACGGCAGGCCGCCGCTTCACGGAAACTCTTGGAGTGGACTAACCAAGGTGAAAACCACGTACGCCCACTCTCCTTCCGCTGTTTCGCACACGATGTTTCGCACACGACCCCGTGATTGGGCTTCACGCTCGTGTACTTACTTCGTCAGAGCGTTGTTGACCTCGTTCAGGATCCAGCGAGCCTGGTCTCCCGACAGGGGGCTCGACAGGTCTACGAACCCCAGATCAAACCCAAAAACGTTCTTCAGGTCGACCCATGCGGTCTGCTCGGCCTTGGCAGGCTTCGACACTATCGTGACGTGCTTCATGTGGCGTTTCACCTCCTTCCTGCTTCCTCGGTACTAAGGCGTCCACCCAGAATCTCCGGGCTTATCCCCAACAAAATCCACCGCTTCGGTGGAATCGTCGGCATCATTCTACATGTTTTGCCGCGATAAGTGAACCCCTTTTTTGCATCCCGCCGGCACACCCATCCCGACATCATGGCGCACTCTCAAAAACGGACAGATCTCCAAACTGAAGTATCTGTTCGGAGAGCTGGTTCCAAAAGCTGCTGTCTCCTCCGCCAAGGAATAACTGGTCCAACGCCTCCAGCATTCCCCCCAGGCTGTTGATCTGGCTGACCAGGGCCAGCGCAGAGGTCGTCAACCGTTCCATCTCACCCGCGAGGTCACTGTCGGCATACAAGGATTCCAAGCCTTCCATCGCCATCCGTTGGACGTCGATGCCCGCAAGCGACTCTTCGCTGAGCCGGGCGTTTCCGGTCACCTGCTCCCCCAGGCGCTGGGTGGCTTCGTAAATCTGCCGGGCAGTATCCGGATCACCTTGAGCCTCATAGGCTTGTCCGGATTGTAACAGATCGCGTGCCAAATCGCAAAGCATATTGTACTGGTCGGAACCCGCCAGCACCGCGCTCAACATGCGCGCGGATTCCTCGGACATGCCGGCCGCGGCCAGTGCCAGTTGCTGTGACCGGGCGGCATCGAGCCCATACGCGGTGGCCAGGTCTTTGCCCTGCAGGCTCGCGAGCGCGGCGAGCGCCCCTTCCGTATCGCCCAGGCGCAACAACGCCCCCGCCCGTAACGCGTCCAGCAGCGCATTTTCGGGATCCGCCTCCTGCAGCGCCGCCATTTCACTGAGAAACGCCCGCAGGTCGCTTTCGGTCATTCCGTCAAACAGGGCGGGCGCCGGCTGCTCCGCCGTCGGCGCCGCCGGTTGCGCCAGGTAGGTGGACGCGAGGGTCAGTCCCGCATAGGGTTTCTGCTGGTCCATCCGCCCCACCGCAGTCACCAGCCATTGACGGGCCTCTTCGTCGGGCAGCGACGCCGCGGCTCCGACAATGGCATCCGGCGAGACGTCGGGATTCGAAACCACTTCCGCCGCCGTCGCGGCATCGAGCGTCGCCATGCGTTTCAGCCGCACCCACGCGCCCGGGTCGGATACCGCCGCCTGCCGCAGGGCCACCACGTCGTCCTGTGTCACGTCGCCGAGCACCGGCGCGGCCGTGGCAAGAAAACCGCCCCGGTCCGCATGCTTCGAGGGCGTGTCCAGCTTTTCCGCAACCTCCTGCGCGAGCCGCTCCATCGCCTCGTCCAGACGCTCCGAACCGGGCGTCTCGCCCGGCGGGATCACCGCTACCCGCTCGCCCGGCACGGGCGGACGATCCGGGCCCTGGGAGACCACCGGCGCGGACGGCCCGGACGGCCCGAAGAGGCCGAACTCGAACATCAGCCCCATGATCACCACGACCGCCGCCGCCGCCAGCGCCACCGCGCCCCAGAGCCCGAACGACGGACGCGCCGGCTGCCGCTTTTCCAGATGTACCGTATGTACCGTCTTCTCGGAGGCGGCCGCCTTGTCCACGGCACGCATGACGGCATCCACAACATCGATCTCCGGGGCGCCCTTAACCACCTGCGCCCCGATGGCATCGAGGTCGTGCGCCACGCCCTGCAGCCACAGGTAATCGGCCCGGAGCTCGGCCGACGCAGCCAGGGCGTCGCGCAACTCCGACGCCTGCGCTTCGGGAAGCCGTCCCTCCAGGCTGTCGGCCAATGCGTCCAGCGTTATGTCATGCTCACGGTCGTTCACAGATGATCCTTCACCATAAGACTTTTCTCGCGGAGCGATTTTAAAATGCGATGAAGCCGCGTGCGCACGGCGCCTTCGGTGCTGCCGACCACCTCCGCGATGTCACGCGCGGACATTTTCTGGAAAAACCGCAGCGTCACGATTTCACGGGATTCCGCGTCCAGAAAATCCAGCAGCCGTGCGAGCGCCTCGCGGCGCTCCTGCTCCATGAGTTCCTGGTCGGGTATGCCATCCGACGACCGGTGCAGCCCGCCGTCTTCGTCGCGGGCCGCGCTGGCATATTCCTCAAGGGACTCCATATGCACGGACTTCTTGCGCTTCAACTCGTTCAGGCTGAGATTGCGGGCGATGCACAGCACCCACGGACGGAACTTCCGGGTCTCATCGAAGCGCTGGCGCGCCACGTAGACCCGAACGAAGGTTTCCTGCGCCAGTTCGCGGGCCAGCTCGAAATCCCGAAGATAGTGCAGGCAGAACCGGAAGATATCGTTTTGATACCTCCGCACCAGTTCGGCCAAGGCCTCCCGGTCACCCCCGCGGAGGGTAACCATGAGTTCTTCGTCCGTCTTCTGGACCTCGTCCACGCAGTGTACCCGGTTGGCGTGCAAGTCAGCACCCCTGAACGCAGCGCTACTCACCTCGCCACCCATTCACGTTACAATCCGTCGCGCTAAACGTCACAACTTTCTCACTTTGCATCGAGCTGGCCGCGGACTTCCCCGCGGCCCTCCCGGCCAAGTCATTCTATTCCTGCAACTTCCGCCAGACAACCGTCCGGCGTGGACCGCCTGTCCGTTGCGCTCTCCTGGTCCTGCGCGGCTGTGCGCAAGAACCAGAGCCCGCTTCAAACCCTATCCATAGTATACCCGCGGCGCGTTCAACCACAAAATATGGGATAGCGTGGGGGTACAACGCCTGTCGCGCCGTGGTCCGGATGGGCACGACGCCGCAGGGGTTCAGGATCCGGGATCATCGCAAGAGCCGGCTCAGCGAGGTGCGATTGTCTTGCCACGCCAACGCCCGCTCATAATCGGGATAGGCCTGTTCCAGCGTCCGGAATTCGGGCGTATGGATTCGGCGGCGGCCACTCTCGGTTTCGGAAATACCCAGGTGGGCGTGCAGCATTTCATGGAATACGACGTACCGCACAAAGTACTTCGGCACAAACGGCTGGTCCAGGAGCGGATGAATGCGTATCAGTTTTAACTCATGGCTGTAGCTGCCAAAGCGGATCGAACGGCGCCGCCGTACGGTAGGCATTTGGCCCCACGTGATGGCCGCGTTGATCCTCCCATGAAAATGGCGCTGATTCACGTCCTCAAACAACTGTTTGAGGTCGAAGCACTGCCCCCGCGTTCGTACCCGGATACTCCGGGGCTGGCGCGGCGCCTGCCGGATCCGGTGCCGGTTTTCCCGGATAAAGGCATCCAGCACCTCCCCGGCCTGCCGGGCCTTCGGACGGCTGATCCACGCCGCCAACGCTTCCAGCACCGGGGCGTCCGCGGCGAGGAACATGTGATGAAGACGCACCTTGACGCGCCCGGAGGCGCGGTTCGGCCGGACCGAAAGCACATTGTGCGTGTTGTCGGTAAGGGTCAGTTCGATCCGCAACCCCGACCGCCGCTCCAGCGCCTCGTGCAGCATGTGCGCGTCGTTCCACGAAAACTCGAGTTGCATGAGTGGACCATTCTCCAGCGGTATCCGCTCCAAGAAGGTAACGATCAATGCCCGTGAATGCAATCCACGAACGAGGGCAAAAGTTGAGCCGCGGAGGGCCCAGCACGTAGGATGACCACGCAATGAGACGAGCAACGCTCATTTACGACGGGGAGTGCCCGTTCTGCCGCCGGGCCGCCGTGTGGGCCATGAAACACGCCCGGAACGACGCCCTCGAAACGCTCCCGTGCCAGCACGAGGACCGCGAGCGGCGTTTTCCGGAGATATCCCGCGAACAGTGCCTGGCCGCCATGCGGCTGGTGACGCCGGAAGGCCGCGTTTACTCGGGCGAACAGGCGCTGCCCCCGTTGATGGACTTGATGACCGGCTGGCGCTGGATGGCCAGGATCTTGCGGCTGCCGGGCATCCGCCACGCGTCGCCCGCCGCGTACCGGTGGTTTGCCAACCACCGCTACGCGCTCGCGGCCCTTGCCGGGCAACGGCGCGACACACCCTGCGGCAACAATGGCGATAAGCCGCGCGACGAAAGGAAAACGTGTGAGTAGCAACGAAATCACCTATTTGCCCAATTCAAAACCCTGTTTCATCTGCGGGGAAGACAACCCCGCGGGTGTCCAGACCCGTTTTTATGTCGAGGACGGCATCGTCAAGGCCACGTTCACGGGCAAGAAGCATCATTGCGGCTTCGACAATGTGGTTCACGGCGGCATCGTCGCCGCGATCCTCGACGAGTGCATGGGATGGGCCGTCGCCCGCGAGATCCACCGCATGTGTTTCACGGGCGAACTCACCGTGCGGTATCTCAAGCCCGTTCCCGCAAACCGCCCCATGACCGCCTGCGCGGAGACCGTCAAGACCTCCCGGCGCGTCAGCACCGCGCGAGGCTGGATCCTCGACGAAGACGGGATGGAATACGCCCGGGCCGAGGGGCGGTTCATCCCCCTTTCCGCCGAGGGCACCCTCGAGGTGGACGACAACCTGCTCTACCGCGGCGACGAAGAGCGCGTCTTCGACTGCCTGCGCGAAACGCCCTAATCCTTGCCTCGGATGCCGGTTCTCTACTCGAAATACAGCACCGGCGACCAGGCCTGTTTGCCGTCAGCGTCGGTGATTTCGACCCGCACGTACGCCAGCGTGCGTTTCATGACGAACTGGCCTTTCGTGAGCGCTTCCGCATCGGCGAGGACCTGCGCGCCGTTAGGCGCGGGCGCGTAGAACTGGATCTTCCGCACCGGAGAACATTCCACGACCACGGTGTCCCCCTCGACCCGCAGGTCCGTGAACTCCGGTCCTGTCGACGCGTAGTAGGCCCCCGCGCGCAGCGCCGCCATGACCGCCTCGAGCGTCAGCGCTTCCGCCTTAATCATGGTCCATCCCATGCGCAGGGCATTGTCGCCATGCACATCGTCCACGGCCACGGCGGGAATCCGCCACCCCCTGGCCAGCAACTGGTCCCAGTGCACCGAGCTGTCGGCCCGGCCGTTAAACCGGCACGTTGAATTGTACACCTCCACGGCGCTGACGCCATGGTCCCTCAGCGGCAGCAGTTCCTCGAGGGTGAATCCGCACCAGTAGGGATGCGCGGCAATAACGTAGGCCCCCGCCTCGCGCATGGCCTTCAGGCGTTCTTCCATGGGCGTCTCTTTCTCGAATGACATGCCCAGGGGAACGTCGATGCACAACAAATGATAGGCCATCGACGGGTTCGGCGACTTCGGGTGCGTCTCCATGCCGCTGATCAGGAGGAAATCTTCCGTACAGAACGGCGCGACCTCGCTGGTCTTCTCGTGGTCCGTCACCGCGAGAATGTCGTAGCCGTGCGACTTGTACTGTTCCACACGTACCGGGAGGTCCACATCGCCATCCGACTGCGTGGTGTGGGTGTGGAGGTTGGCCTTAAACCAGGTGCCCGGCAACGCAAACGGGTTCACGGGCGTCTGTTCCGCCGCGAACGCCGCAATGCACAATCCGAATACCGCGAAGAAAATAAACTGAAGATGAGCCGTGCGTCGCATTGCATCCCTTCCTTTCCCTGTGCGTTGTTCTGCACAACGCAGGATACCCGTCTATCGGCGTCTTCGCAAGACCAATGGAATATACCTGATCGCCGGAGGCGTGGTGGACCCGATGGACGATATGGACGACATGGACGTGTCTGCCTGAGCAATGCGAAGGGGTCGGTCGGAAAAGGGACCGTGCCGGGTTTATGGGCTCCGCCCGCGGTCTCGCCCCCTGCCGTGTCGTTAAGGGCCGGAGCGTCTATCCGGTCCATTCCGTCCATTCCGTCCACCGCATCGCGCTCGAGCGCCGGGCACGCACCGGGTTCCCCCGGCCCCCGTCAGCGCCAAACTGCTATCCCTTCCGGTTGGGATTCTTCGGGAACCAGCCCCGGGCCACGCGCGCCTCCTGCTCCTTGATCTCGTGGATGGTCCACAGCGAGGAAAACCCCACGACCCCGAGAGTCACCGAGCCGTAGGTGTTGTCCACCAGCAGCGAGAGAACCACGCAGACCAGACCCAGCACCAGAAAAATGGGCCAGATGCGCGCCCCGAAGTAATATTCTCCCTTGATCACCACGGGGTGGAAAATGCCGATCGTCAGAAACGCCATCGCACCCAGAATCACGCCCTGGTAATTCACACTGCGCCTCCTCGGTCAGGCCGCGTCATTGCGCGGCGGGTTGGTTCTGAAGCATGTTTCCCGCAACAGACCTCCGGGGGAACCGGACAGGCCTCACCTTCCGCATGCTCCCCCGACAGGGGACAGGCGCGTGCGTCGATGCCGCAGGTATCGTGGCAACTGCGTCCCCGCGCGCTTCTGCGCAGCCACCATCCCGCGGTAAACGCCGCGGCGCACACGATGATTCCAACAACCATCAACTCAAGCATTCCACAGACTCCCTCGGATAACCCGTCACCCGGCGGCTGCCCTGGTCCGCATAGCGCGGCAGGGCTGGCATGCCGTCCGGGTTTCCAGCCCGCCGTTCATTGTCTCACGGTATCCCGAGGCCCAACGCAAGGCCTCCCTGGTAAATCAGCACGGTCAACACAAACGCGATGATGGTCGAATACGCCGTGGAGAACAGCGCCCATTTCCACGACCCGCTCTCCCGGCGGATCACGGCCATGCACACAAAGCACGGCGCATACACCATCACAAAGATCATCAGGGCAAACCCCTTCAGCGGATTCCACGCCGGGTCCCCGGCCAGCCGCTGGGAAAGCGTTTCCGACTGCCCGGGCTCTACGTCGCCCATGGCCATCACGGTCCCGAGGGTGCCCACAACCACCTCTTTCGCCATGAAGCCTCCGACCAGCGCGATGTTGGTGCGCCAGTCAAACCCCGCATACTGCGTGATCGGCTCGAGCGCGCGCCCGAACCGCCCCGCGTAACTGTGTGCGAGAGCATTCGCGGCCTGTTCCGCTTCGCTCGCGTGCGACGGGACAATGGCCTGGAACCTTGCGCTCACGTTCGCCGCATCGGGCGGTTGCGGGAAGTACATCAGCGCCCACAACAGCACGTTGATGGCCAGGATAATGGTCCCGGCCTTCTTCACATACATCCACGTGCGCTCCCACGTGTGCAGGAGCAGGCTGCGCAACACCGGCACATGGTACGGGGGTAGTTCCATTACGAACGGCGTCTGCTCGCCCCGGATCACGAATTTGCGCAGCACCCACGCGGCGCACAGCGCCACCACCCACGAAAACGCCCACAACAACAGCATCATCTGCGTGTGGCGGTGCGGGAAGAACGCCGCGATCAGCATGGCGTAGACCGGCAGCTTCGCTCCGCAATTCATGAACGGCGCCACCAGCATCGTGATCAGGCGGTCTTTCTCTTCACGCAGGGTCCGGGTGGCCAGCACCCCCGGCACCGCGCACCCGCCGGCGCCCAGCCCTCCCGACACGATCATGGCCAGAATCGATTTTCCCTGCAGGCCGAAGGTCTGAAGCACGCGATCGAGAATAAACGCCACGCGCGCGATGTAGCCCGAATCTTCCAGGGCGGAGATCAGCAAGAACATGGTGAAAATGAGCGGCACAAACCCCAAGACCCCGCCCACGCCCGCAATCAGCGCATCGCTGATCAGCGAATGCAGAATCGGCGCGCGCGGTTCCAGGCCCGCCACCGCATCGGCCAGACGTTCGAAAAACCACTCCACCCAGTCGACCGGCGCGTACCACCCCCCGAACCACGGAACCCACGCCCATTCGGTCGACACCTTGAACACCGTGAAGAACAGCGCCGCCACCACCCCGACCAGAATCAGCGGACCCAGGAACCGGTTGCACACGATCCTGTCGATACGGTCCGTGTTCATCTCGCGGGCTTCGCCGGTCAGGGTCACGCATTCCCTCATGATGCCCGCCGCGTACCCGTAGCGGCGCTCGGCAATCACCGTCGAGCAGTCGTCGCCGCAATGCCGCTCGATGGCCTTCACGGCTTTCCGGGCCGCCTCCAGAAGGGCCGGCGCCGCCTCGCCGCCCAGTTCGGCCACCTTCTTCTCGACCTCGGGATCGCCCTCGAGCAGTTTCACCGCCAGCCAGCGCGGACTGTACCGCGCCACCAGGAGCGGCACGCCCGTTGCGAGTTCCGCCAGCGTATCGACCTCTTCGTCCACTTCGTGGCCGTAGGTTACAGCGCGCGGCGATACAGCCACCTTCCCGTCGATCGCCTCGATGCAGCGCTGAAGCAGTTCCTTAATCCCCGTGCCCTTGCTCCCCACCGTCGGCACCACCGGAACCCCCAGCAGCTCCGACAATTTCGCGTGGTCGACCTGGATTCCGCGACGTTTGGCCACGTCCACCATGTTGAGCGCGAGCAGCAACGGAGCCCCCATCTCCATGATCTGGATGGCCAGGTACAGATGGCGCTCGAGATTCGACGCATCGAGCACATCCACCACCAGATCGGGGCCGTCCTCGATGATGAAATTGCGGGCCACCAGCTCTTCCTGAGAATACGCCGTCAGCGAATAGGTCCCGGGAAGATCCACCACGCTGACCCGCCGCCCGTTGAACCGGGCCACGCCCTCTTTGCGCTCCACCGTAACCCCGGGGTAGTTGCCCACGCTCTGGGCCGCCCCGGTAAGGTGATTGAACAGGGAGGTCTTGCCGGCGTTGGGATTGCCTGCAATCGCGATGCCCGCCACGTCACAGTTCCTCAATTTCGATGTGCCTGGCCTCGTTCATGCGCAAGGCCAGCGAATATCCCTTGAGACTGATCTCGACCGGATCGCCCAGCGGCGCATGGCGCTCGACAAGCAACTCGGTTCCGCGCGTAATGCCCATGTCGAGCAAGCGCTGGCGGAGCCCCGGCGCGCTGCCCCCCCGGATGCGTACAATCCGCGCGCGGTCTCCGCTTACGAGATCAAAGAGCGTCTTGGTGCTCATGTGTTTCCTGCAACGAACGCCTTCCACAGAAAACGTCCGAAAACTCGTCCTGCATACCTGGTGTGCCGGGCCGTCGGCACATAAACCCAATCCGGCCAGCGGACTCGCCCTATACCACCTCGACGCGTTCCGCCATGCCCCGCCCAATCGCGATGCGACTGCCCCGGCAACTGACGACCAGCGGGCCACAGGCCCCCGCGGCAAGCACCCGGAGCACCGTGCCCGGCAAGACCCCAAGGTCCGTCAGGGTCTCCGTGAATCCGCGCCCGCCATGCAGCCGGACGACACGCACGGTTTCGTCGCCCCGCGCGTCACTCAGCATTCGGGTCTGCGTAGTACGCTTCGCAGTGCTCATTTCCATAGTCATTCGCCCCGCTACGGTCGAGCCCGCCCATCGGGCGTGCCGTTGCGGAATTCGCCTTCCTGGTCGTCCCATTGAAACCGCGCGCCGGGCGCCGTGCCCACAAACTCGACGAAACGAACCAGCCGATCGAGAACCAGCGGCGACATCGCGTGCTCCATCCCGCACGCGGCCGCTTCCGCCTCGCTGTTTTCGACGCCCAGCACATCCACAAAAAAGCTGCGCAGCGCCTCGTGGCCCCGGACCACCTCTTTGGCCAGGCGCAGGCCTTCGGGGGTCAGGGTCACCAGGTCATACGGCTCATAATTCACCAGGCCGCGCTCTTTAAGGGCATGCAGCGCGCTCGTGACCGATGAGCTGTTGACATTCAGCCGGTCCGCAATATCTTTCGCCCGGGACGCCTGTTTCGCCTCGACCACATGGAAAATCGCCTCCAGATAGTCTTCGAGACTGGCGCTCAGCCGTTCGTCCGGCATGTTCTTCGCCTTCCTTAAAAAGTTAGGGACACCGAAGAATTATAGCCCCAACGATCTGCCCAGTCAATTAATTCCGGATATTCTCGAAGCGCGACGCCGGATACCCCGAATGGGCGGTTCTGGGCAGGGAACTCCCCGGAGAAACCTGAATTCGACACCTGGGATGTTGTTCTGAAAAGAAACTACGCCGGGATTGTGGGCTTCGCCCGCAGTCTCGACTTTTCCGGTATGCCTGAAGGGCGGGGGAGCCACATGGTCCATGCGGCCCACCCTGTCCAACGGGTGTCCGCCGCCAGCGCGCCCGTCCCAGGCCGGCGTGTTCCCACACACGAGGCGTTTTCAAGGCATCTGCCTAGAACTTGTATTCCAGGCCGGTCATGAACTTGTGTTCCCAATTCTCGGCATCCACGCCTCCGGTGTCGCTGTCGTACTCGGAATTCAGCCGCATTTTGAGGCTCATCTTCTCCGAGAGCGGGGTAAGGAATCCCAGATCCGACAGCAGGCGGAAATTCGACAGGTCGTCGACGTCGGGTTCGAAGGTCAGGTCCGATGTAAACAGGCTTCGGGTAAACACCTGCTGCTCGTAATGACTCGACGCGTGCACATTGACGCTGTCTTCGGTGTGGGTATCGTTGTCGAACTCGAGCTGTTTCACGTCACGAAGGTAGCGGAGACTGGCCTCGACGAGTGGCAGGCCGGTAAGGCCGCCGATCTCGCCCAGGTATTGGGTGAGCCGGGCGCGGCGCGCATCCCGGCTGGCGTCCTCGGCCAGGCGTTCCTGGATCAGGTCGTACTCCAGCCAGTACTCGCGGCGATAACCCACGCCGGCCTCCAGCGAGAGTTTGCGCCGTTCGTTGTGGATAAACTCCCGGCCCAGACCGGCGTTGGCGCGCAGTCGCAGATCCAGTTGACGTCCGGCATCATGTTCGGCGCCGCCCAGCCCGTAGAAATAAAACCGTTCCGTCCAGTAATGCTGCCATTTCAACTCGCCCAGGATGCGCTGGGTATTCTTCTCCGACTCGACTTCCCCGTAGGCCGCTTCCGACTTCAACGTCAGGGTGTCCTTGGGCCACTGGCGCGTAACGGCGACCCCCGTTACCGCGTCGAAGGCATCGGTCGCTCCTTTGCGCCAGGTGGCGCCGGCCGAGACCGTGCCCGACCATTTCGGCGGGGGGGCGGCTTCGGCCGCGGCAGCCTCCGCCGCCGCATCCGGCGGCGTTTCCGCGGCCATCTCCAGCCCCGGCACTGCGATGGTGAGAATGTCGTCGAGCGTGATCTGCCTCGCTTCGCCCTCGAACGCCAGCCCCTGCGTGTCATCGAGCAGGATCAGCCGGCCCGACACGGCCCCGCTGTCGCGAAGCACGAGGTCCACCTCCGCATCGGTGGTCAGCGCGAACACCTCGGACCAGGGCACGCTGAATTCCGCCGTGTATACGCCCTGAAACCGCAACGTCTCTTCGCCGAGACCGACAAGCGTTCCACTGACGCGATCGCCGTTGTGCAGATAGAGCACGTCCGCATCCGCACCGGCTGTACACGCGGCCGCGGCATAGAAAAGAACCAGCCACCTATTAAAACGAAGCATGTTGACCCCTTGAGTTGCACCTGCCGGTTCAGGGAACGAACCCGCGACCGGGTTCGCTCTTGGAAAGGCGTTAATCATGCCGGACCCTGTGGCCCGTTTGCAAAAACGCACGCAGACACCTCACGGCATGAGACTCCCAGCAGCCCCACGCCACGCCGCTAACGCAGCGGTTTCCCCATTAATACCCGATGGACGCCGAAGGATGCGTTGATTCGCGGACTCGCACCGGAGGGCGCCCGGCGAGCCTGTCCGCGCCACGGCCACGTGTCCCCGATTGAGCGGCTGCCCCATGTCTTGACAGCCCGCGGACTTCGGGGTAATATTCGAATTACAGCGAGGAAGCTAAAGGCGAGAGGCGGCCATGTTTGAAAACAAGAACTTCTTCTTCATCCTGCTCGGGGTCGTGGCGTGCGCGCTGGTGCTGGTGATCGCGGTCGACCTGACCAGTGACGAAAGCATGATCAAACGGGCCACCAGCGGCCGCGCGTACACCAAGGAACTCAGACAGTTCCGAAACCTCATCCAACTGGGCACTCCCGTCGACCAGGTGCAAGCCATTTTCAAACAACAGAATTTCCAGCACCTGCAGTTGACGGGCGGCAAAGGCGGGGTCTACGAGGTCTCGCCGCCCATTACCTACGGCAAAAACAACTGGACCCTGGTCATCGGCACAGCCAATGATGTCGTGGTCTCCGTGCTGGTGCGGAAATATGCCGACAGAACCACGAAACCGGCCGGCGCCCCCGACGACGTCGCCTATCCCGGCTACGGCGGCGCCAGTTAGCGAAGCGACCCCGTCCGCCTTCCAGTCCCCTGCACGCAACGCGAGGGCGTGCGTCTCCCCCGCGTATTTTCCCCGTTGCTCCCACGCGGCCCGCCGGGCCGCCTCCGCCCCGTTCTGCGTTGTCCGCGCGCGCGATGGACGCCACGTCACGGGTTCTTGACGAAGCGTCAACCAGATGCTACTATTCTGGTGTACCGGATGTCGGATCGGGGCGCGCTCAGGGTTCGCATGAGGCCGCCGTGGGCCCGCGACCTGAGGGGGCGCTCAGGGAGGAACACATGGCAGGCATCCTACCCATCCTCTCCCGCAATCCGCGGGAAACACACCCAGCAACGTGTAATAATCCTGTCAAACCAGAAGGGTCGCTGAAATGAAGAAGCATGGCTTTACCCTGATTGAATTATTGGTGGTCATTGCCATTATCGGCATCCTGGCCGCCATCCTCCTGCCGGCCCTCGCCCGCGCACGCGAAGCCGCCCGCCGGGCCAGCTGCGCCAACAACCTCAAGCAAATGGGGCTGGTATTCAAGATGTACGCCAATGAAAGCCAGGGCGAGAAATGGCCCAGCATGATCAAGGCGTTCCCGAACAGCCGTCAGAACTGCATAAACCCGAACCAAATCAACCGGTTCTTTGACGGCCCGGCCGTGTATCCGGAATACCTGACGGACGACAATATACTCATCTGCCCGTCGGACGGAGATGGTTGGACCCGTGTGGTGGAGGACGGCTGGCGGTATCCTCCCGCGATGTACCCCGACGGCGGCATCAACCCCTGCCATTTCTGGGAAATCTCCTACGAATACTATGGCTGGGCCATCAAAGCCGAGAACCTCATGGCGCCGGGAGTGGATGTCAATGCGATGGCCCCCGATCCCACGAATCCCATGACGAACGCGGCGTTGTTTGACGGCGGGTTCCTGGGCGCCATTGCGACCGTGTTCCTGGGCGGCAATCCCCTGGGACCGACCGACTCGTCTCTTGCCGCCATCTCGGCCGTCGTGAACTTCGCCAACGGCACGCCCTGGAACTCCTTCGAAGGCGACATCACCTACACGAGCATCACGGGCCAATCCAAGACCTGCTACCGCCTGCGCGAAGGCATCGAGCGGTTCATGATCACCGACATCAACAATCCCGCCGGAAGCGCGAAGGCCCAGACCGAAATCCCGGTGATGTGGGACATGGCCTGGACGCCCGTGGCGTCCGATGGCTGGAGCTATTTCAATCACGTTCCGGGCGGCGGAAACGTCCTGTATATGGACGGCCACGTCGAGTTTCTCCGCTACCCGAGCGAATGGCCGATCTGCCGCGCCTACCCGCAGATGATGGATCTATTGAATCTGTTCATCTAGCACAATCACCCGGCAACGCAGCACCGATTCCGGGGCGTGGACACCCTCCACGCCCCTTTTTCCTGGCTGCCGTGTCCGGGGCGTCACTGCCCCCCGGCTTTCCGGGCTGCCGCCGACCCGCCGCCGGAGGTGTGGCGCGCATTCCGACGCAAGGTCGAAAAGTGCTTGACGAAACGTCGACGCGGTGTTACAATGCAGCCGGTTTAGTAGAGTTCGGACCGAAGGCCTCTCAGGCCGCACGCGAAGAACGGGTTGACCTGAGGGAGCCTTCAGGGGGGTACGTCAGGGCAACCATCCTATCCCACATCTCCCGCAAACCGCGGAAAATAAGCTTGTTTTGACCTGATAATTCTGTCAAACCGTAAGGATAGGCACGATGAAAAAACATGGTTTTACTTTGATCGAACTGCTGGTGGTGATCGCCATTATCGGCATCCTGGCCGCCATCCTCCTGCCGGCTCTGGCGCGCGCCCGCGAGGCGGCCCGGCGTGCGAGCTGCGCCAACAATCTCAAACAAATGGGATTGATCTTCAAGATGTACGCGAATGAAAGCAAGGGCGAGAAGTGGCCCAGTATCGCCAAAGCATTTCCGCGCTACGATATGGTGTGCGAAATCACCAACCCGGCGGCCTTCCCCAACTACATCAACCGCTTCCCCAACGGCCCGTCGATTTATCCGGAGTACCTGACGGACGACAACATCCTCATTTGCCCGTCCGACGGGGATGGATGGACCCGCGTCGAGTCCGATGGCTGGCGTCACCCCGATGCCATGACCCCCGAAGGCGGCATTATCCCCTGCCATTTCTGGGAAATCTCCTATGAATATTACGGCTATGCCATCCTGGCGGAACATGTGCTCCTGCCGGGCGCGGATCCGAACGGGTGGCCCACCCCGCAATTCGACCAGGGCTTCCTGGCCGCGGTGCAGGCCATGCTGTCGGGCGTAGATGCGTATGGTCTCACGGATGCTGAAGGCACCTCCGCCGTCGTAAACTGGGCAAACGGGACGCGCGAAGCCTCCTTTGAAGCCGACATCACCTTCACGAGTGTGCCCTCGATGGCTAGCGAGTCGTTCTACCGGCTCCGTGAAGGCATCGAACGGTTCATGATCACCGACATCAACAATCCGTCCGGCAGCGCCCAGGCGCAGTCGTCAATCCCGGTCATGTGGGATCTGGCGTGGACGCCCGTGGATACGGTCAACGGCTGGAGCTACTTCAACCACATCCCGGGCGGCAGCAACGTGCTGTATATGGATGGACACGTCGAGTTCATGCGCTTCCCGGGCGAATGGCCCATCTGCAAAGCGTACGTGGCCATGATGAACATGCTGGCCGCGATCATTCCGTGACCTGATATCCGGATACCGGCGCGGCCTCGACGGGGAGGACGCTTCCCGGGCTGGGTCGTACTAGAGACGAGACGAGTGAAGGGCGCGCGGTCGCAATGGCCGCGCGCCCCCCTTTTTCATGCCTCGGCGAACCCTGTTCCGTTCGGCAGGCCCGTTGACGATGACGTCCCGGGGTTCTTCCGGTGTAGCGCAGGCGTTTCGCCTCTTGTAGCGCAGGCGTCTCGCCTGCATCCGGACCGGCCCGAGAATAGAAGAATGCAGGCGAGACGCCTGCGCTACAAGATCCCCGTTCTTTTGCGGTGTGGGGCCCGGCAGTGTTTCAAAACCATACAGCCCGCGGCCCGAATTGGGGCATCGCGTCTCGTATCAGTCACGGTTCTGGGCCTGGCCGGCCAGCGCCGCGCCCCTAAATCTTTCAGAAATGACAACTTAGAAAGAACCTGCCGCATTGGCACGCCCCATGCTTTACTCTGGGGGCATCTGAACGAAACGCACCAACGCATACGAACGGACTGCGTTGGAGTTCCATCAATCCCGGACATGGATTAACGGGAAAGGAGACAGAGACTATGTGGTACAAGGCGAGACGTGTTCTGCTGCCCGCCCTCCTCGCCGTGGCAGTATTTGGCCTCCTGGCGGTGTCGGCGCTGGTGTTTGAACCCGCGCCCAAAGCCGTGTATGGCGCGGACAAGACCGAAGCCATTCAGACGCTTAAGGATTTTGGAAACACCTTCGCGGAGGTTGCGGAAGCGGCCTCGCCCGCAGTGGTGTCGATTCAGGTGAGCCGCGAAGTGGAGGCTTCCCAGATGCAGGAAGGCTTCCCGGAAACGCTCCCGGACGACTTGTTCGAGTTCTTCTTCGGCCCGCGGGGCTTCGGCCGCCAATTGCCTCAGCCGCGCGGCCGCGCGCCGCGAGGGTTCCAGATGCCCCGCGAAGCCCCCATGGGCCAGGGGAGTGGGTTTGTCATTGACCCGAGCGGGTACATCGTGACCAACAACCACGTGGTGGGCGATTTCAAGGACGGCAAAATCACCGTAAAACTCTCGGACGGCCGGGAGTTTGAGGCCAAGCTTGTGGGCGGCGACCCCAAGACCGACGTGGCCCTGATCAAGGTCGAAGCGTCCGGTCTGCCGTCGCTCCGGCTTGGAGATTCCGACGCCATCAAGGTGGGCGAATGGGTGCTGGCGATCGGCAACCCCTTCGGCTTGTCGCACACGGTAACGGCGGGCATCGTGAGCGCCCGCGGCCGCGGCAACGTCGGCATCGTGGACTATGCCGACTTCATCCAGACCGATGCCGCCATCAACCCGGGCAATTCCGGCGGGCCGCTGATCAACCTCGACGGCGAGGTGGTCGGCATGAACACGGCGATCTACAGCCGCAGCGGCGGGTCCATGGGCATCGGTTTCGCGATCCCCGTCAACATGATTACGTACGTCGAGACCCAGCTTCGCGAAAGCGGAACCGTGACCCGCGGGCAGCTCGGCGTCATCATTCAGCCCCTGACCAAGGAACTGGCTGACAGTTTCGGCGTCGATGAGAGCAAAGGCATCCTCATCGGTCAGGTCATGCCCGGCTCCGCGGCCGAGCAGGCGGGACTCAAACAGGGCGACATTATCGTCGAATTCAACGGCCAGCCCGTCGGCGACCTGAATTCGTTCCGCAGCCGGATCGCGAACACCGCGCCCGGCACGGCGATCGCCCTGGTGGTGCTCCGCGACGGCCAACGGCTTGACAAGACCGTCACTATCGGCGAACTGGATGAGGAAGCCATGGCCGCGGCCGGTCCCGCCGGTCCCGGCGGCCCCGCGAAAGTGGAGAAGGGCATCGGCATCACCGTCCAGAACCTGACCGAGGACGTCGCCGCCGAGCTCGGCTACGAGAACGAGCAGGGCGTGGTGGTGTCGGGCGTGGATCCCAACGGCCCGGCGGCCCGGGCCGGTATCGAGTCCGGCAACCTCGTTCAGGAGGTCAACCGCGTCAAGGTCGCTAATATCGACGAATTTCAGCAGGCCATGGAGAACGCCAGCGGAAAGGAGACCGTGCTGCTGCTGGTGTCCGACGGCCAGTATTCGCGCTACGTGGCCTTGCGCATTGCAGAATAGGTAACGGCTGCGGTCCGTTGCATCTGTCCCCAACCCGTCAGTACCTCCCCCTGACGCAGGGCGGCCCCTTCCCCCAGGGGCCGCCCTCCCCATTTGTATGATTTGAACCGCCTTCTCATGCGTAGCGATGCTTAGTCGTAGTAGGAGTTTTCTTTTTGGTTCTTTTTCTTTTGTGGATGGCTGTGGAAATGTGGATAACCGGCAATGGCCGGTGAAGATATTCTTCTCGCATGGCCATGTGAGAAGATAGGGCAAGCGAGGGAGACGGTGAGACGCTGATCTCCGGTCTAATCCCCAGGCGATTCTCGGTTGCCCCTACGGGGCTGCAAAACGGCACCTCCGGCGGTCAATCGAACGGGGACACGTTGTCGC
>DDYW01000089.1 GCA_002348185.1 Candidatus Hydrogenedentes bacterium UBA2224
CGTGCCCCCCATCATGAATTCGATGTCATCCGGGTGCGCGGCTACGGCAAATGCGACAGGCTTGGACATAAACGTTTCCTCTCTTCGTTGTGCGGGTTCAGGGCCTTTCAGTATGCCGTACCCCCCGTTCGAAAATCACTTCCCCAGCGCGAGCATATTGGCGAACAGACGCAAGGCCCCGGGATGGGCCTCGCGGAGCTGCCGGTACCAGACCAGCGCCGTGTACAGGTAGGTTCCCTCGCCGAACTCGCAGATCAAGCAGCTTCCGGGCGGAATGTCTTCGCCCGGATCGCTGGTGCGCACGAGGGGCGTGTAGTGTTCGTCCCAGGCGTCGGGGATATACAGCCCGCGCTCCTGGATCCAGCCCAGCCAGTCTTCCGGCGCAATCGCGTTGGGTGTGGTGAACAGCGGGTGGTCCGGCACAAGCAGGTCGACCGGCGCGGCTTCGACGCCCACGCGGTTGCGCGATACCTGGATGGGATACGGCGCGTATTCGGGCTTCCATTCGTAGGTCTTCTGGTACATGACGAGCGCCGTGCCGCCCTGCCGGACGTAGTCCAGCAGCGCCGGGTTGTTCGCGACCAGATCCGCGCGCGCGTGATAGGCGCGGATGTCGACAATCACCACAGTGAACGGCCGGAGGCGCTCGGCCGTGATCTCGCCGGGCGCGATGGCCTCGTGCGGCACACGCAAGCGGGCCAGGGTGTCCATGACGGCGGTGTCGTAGGTGGTGATCACGCCCACCGTGACGCCTTCCGGAACCGTGGCCCGCACGAGCTGGCCCCGGCCGTGGAACACGTACTCGAATCCCTCGAGCATCGCCGTGACAAAGACCTCGCGCTCGCCTATGTCCGCGTGCAGTTCCAGCGGGAGCTCGATTTCCTTCACCTCGCCCTCCGCGGCGAATTCCACGGGGATGACCCGCTTCTCAAACTCGCCGGAGGCTTTGAACGCCGACGACGGCGACAGAACCACCCGGACCTGGAAGGGCCCGGGGACATGGTTGGTCACCCGCATCCGGAATGGCAGCGCGGCGTCCTGCCCCACGAACGCCAGGAACGGCTCGCCGGGAAAATCGATGGTGACCGGCGGGGCGATATCAAAACGCACCGGCGCCCGCAGGGTCAGCGCCTGCCCGCCGCAGCTTACCCGGGCCACGGCTTCCAGTTGCGGCGCCAGAAACGTCTCATCAAACAGGTGTTCCGCGTGCGGCACGGTCACCGGCTGCCCCCCGGGCACGGCGAACGGGAGCGTCGCGGCGGCCCTTCCGTCCGCGAACGCGGCGGTGGCCGGCTGGTAGACCTGCGCGGCCATCCACGCGAGGGGCGTGAGGACGCATTCGGCGCTCTGGCCGTCCGGCGCGCCGGCATCTTGCAGCGTCACCACCACCTGGCCCTCCTGGCCAGGCACCAGTTCGGCGTCGCTCAGGGCGGCCTCAAGGGTGAGTTCCATGGCGAGTGCGGCGGCGTGGGTCGCCCGCCGCAGCCGGCGTTCCGCGAGCGGGGTGTCCGCGGGGATGGTCGCGGCCGCCGCGAGCAGACGCGGTTTGAGTTCGTCGCGCGCGCCCGTGTCCAGCGCGAGCGTCCGATCCTCGGGCGTCACGCGGTCCGGGATGCCCGCAAACAGCGCGGCGCCGTCCGGCGGGGGAACCGCGCCGGGAGCGGCCTCGAGCGCGGGGGCCGTTTTGATCGGTACATACCACGCGGTCACTTCGCCCGAACGCAGCCGATCGATGAAGAACTGCATGCCCTGCGACGTGTGCCGCTCGAGCGCGCGGGCCGCGATCTCGGCATACGAAACCCCTTCGGCAGGGTCTGTCTGGTTGATGTCTACTTCGACGGCGCCGGGGGTCTCGGGTTTTTCCCACGCCCGGACATAGAGGATCCTCGCTTGCCAGGGCTCGAGGCCGTCTCCGGCGAGTTCCGGAAATGCGTTGGGATCGGCCGCGGCGTCGAAGGCGTCCAGGATCGCCGCGCCGAGCGCCTGGTGGTGACCGTGGCCGGTTTCGGCGTCATGATG
Source organism: Candidatus Hydrogenedentes bacterium UBA2224 (assembly GCA_002348185.1). Lineage (GTDB taxonomy): Bacteria > Hydrogenedentota > Hydrogenedentia > Hydrogenedentales > SLHB01 > UBA2224. The sequence continues at coordinate 2,020 of DDYW01000089.1, forward strand.
CGTGATGATCACGTCCGGACGAATCTCGCGGATGGCGCGGACGAGGCGCCGGACCGTTTCTTCGCGGCCCCAGTGTTCGAAGGTCTCTTCGCGGGTCTTTGAATAGCCGAACTCGGGGAGATTGAGAAACGAGACCTGCGCGCCGGTGACGCTTGCCGCAGCCCGTTGTTCGAAGGTGCGCAGGACCCCCAGTTCGTTGTACAATTCCGGCCCGGTCTCGTTCTGGCCGCCTTCGCCCCGCGTGCCGATCACCGCGTACGTCGCGATGCCGAACTGTTTGCGGTAGAGGGCCAGCGTGGCGCCGTCCTCGTCGTCCGGATGCGCCGCCAGGCACATCAGCCGCAGGTCGGTGCCGAGGTCGCGCAGGGCCTGCCGGAACGCGCCGTCGCGGTTGTCCTGGGCCGTACTGGCCCCCGCGAACAGGACCAGGAGCAGAAACAAGAACGCGCCGCTTGCTTTTTTCATGACATGTACCGTACCTTCCTTGCACTTGAGAGGACTATAGAATGATTTTCACCCAAAAGCCCTGTGAATTTCCACACCTCCGCCAGGCGTCCCGGGACGCCGGATGGTCGCGCCTGTACCGCGCCGCCACGCCGGATTTCGGGGAGATGCCCCGGTGCACCGGGCGGGCGGGGGTGCGTACGGCGGCGTTTCGCTGGTTTCTTGCCCTGGTGCTGCCCGCGGCAGTTGCCGGATGCGCGCACCTCAACGGCAACCTGCAGACCGTCGAGCCCGGCGCCTATTACCGCTCCGGCCAGATGGACGCCACCACGCTCGACATCACGATTCGCCGGCACGGGATCAAGACCGTCGTGAACCTCCGGGGCGAGTCTCCTCACGAATCGTGGTACCGCGACGAACGGGCCTTGTGCATCAGCCGCGGGGTCGCCCACCACGATCTCGACTGGACCATGAGCCGCCCGCCCGATCCCGAATCGTTGCAGGCTTTTGCGAGCCTGGTGCGCGACGCGGAGAAACCCCTTCTCGTGCACTGCCAGGGCGGAGTACACCGGGCCGCCGTCGCCGCGGCCTGTTACCGGCTCCTGCAGGGCGAGGCCGTCGAGGAGGTGCGCGGTGAACTGGGCTTCTTCTTTAATGACGCCCCCATCGGACAACTGCTCGACCTCTACCAGAGCAGCGTCGACCCCTTTGACCGCTGGCTGGCCCGGGACTACCCCCTCCAATACCACACCCTGGGTCTCGAGCGCCCGGAACCGGACGCCGACTAGCCCCATCACAGCGCGGTAAGGGCACGGAGGATGTGGCGGGCGGCGCCGAGGGGCTCGTCGCCTTCGGGGAAATTGAAGGCCAGCGCGGGCTGGTCCTGCCAGGCAAACACGAGCCGTCCCGCGAATTCGTGTTCGAGGGAGGCCCGCGCCGTGCGGCTGAGATGCCGGCCGGTATCGAATTCGATGGTGACCGCCTCCCGGGTGGCGGTGATTTTGCGCGCGCCTGCCTCGGCGCCGAGGGCGCGCAGCCGCATGATCTCGAGCAGGCGCCGCACGGGGGCGGGCGGGCGGCCGAACCGGTCGGTGATCTCGTCCTCGAGTTCGTCCACCTCCTCGACGGAACGCGCGCTGCCGATCCGTTTGTAGAGGGTGATCTTCTGGGATTCGGACAGGACGTATTCCTCGGGGATGTAGGCGTCGACGGCCACGTCGAAGGGGGGCAGAGCGCGGTGTTTGAGGGGTTCGCCTTTCAACTCGTTGATGGTTTCCTCGAGCAGGTTGGTGTAGGCGTCGAACCCGACCGCGGCGATGTGGCCGTGCTGTTCCCCGCCGAGGATGTTGCCGCAGCCGCGGATTTCGAGGTCGCGCATGGCGATGCGGAATCCCGAGCCGAGCGTTGAGAACTCTTCCAGGGCCTTGAGACGCTGCTGGGCTTCCTCGCTCAGGGCGCGGTCGCCGGGCACGAGAAGGTAGGCGAACGCGCGGTGTTTGTAGCGGCCCACGCGGCCGCGCAACTGGTACAGCTCGGCCAGGCCGAAATGCGTGGCGCTGGTGATGATGATCGTGTTCGCATTGGGGATGTCGATGCCCGACCCGATGATAGTCGTGCAGACGAGAACGTCGATATCGTGCCGGACGAAGGCCGACATGATGTCTTCGAGGTCGTGTTCGCGCATCTGGCCGTGGGCGATCGCCACCCGCGCGTGCGGAACGAGTTTTCGTACCAGCGTGGCGTACGACAGGATGGCCTGGACGCGGTTGTGGAGGAAGAACACCTGGCCTTCACGGGCCAGTTCGCGTTCGATGGCCTCGCGGATGAGCTGTTCGTCGAAATGCTCGATGCAGGTGTGCACCGGGAGGCGATCGTTGGGCGCGGTGTTAATGACGCTCATGTCGCGGGCCCCGAGCAGGGCGAGGTTGAGCGTGCGGGGGATGGGCGTCGCGCTCATGGTCAGCACGTCGACTGTATTCCGCAGGTGTTTGAGTTTCTCCTTCTGGGCGACGCCGAAGCGCTGTTCCTCGTCGATCACCACCAGGCCGAGATCCTTGAACTTGATATCTTTCGAGGTCAGGCGGTGGGTGCCGATCACGATGTCGACTTCGCCCGAGTGCAGGCGTTCGAGGGTGGCCTTCTGCTGCGCGGGGGAACGGAAGCGGCTCAACATCTCGACGGTGACGGGATAATCGGCCATGCGTTGCGAGAACGTGAGGTAGTGCTGTTCCGCGAGGACCGTTGTGGGCACTAGCACCGCCACCTGTTTGCCGTCCATGACCGCCTTGAACGCCGCGCGGATGGCCACCTCGGTCTTGCCGAAGCCCACGTCGCCGCAGAGGAGCCGCTCCATGGGTCTCGGGGCCTCCATGTCGCGTTTGACCTCGAGGATGGCGCGGGCCTGATCGGGCGTTTCTTCGTATTCGAACGCGTCCTCAAACTCCTCCTGCCAGTGGGTGTCCTTCGAGAAGGCGTGCCCGTCGCGGGTCTCGCGTGCGGCATAGAGTTTGAGGAGTTCCTCGGTCATGTCGCGCACGGCCTTCTTGACGCGGGCCTTCTTGCGCGCCCAGGTCGAACCGCCCAGTTTGTCGATGCGCGGGGCCGCGCCCTCGCCCGCCACGTACTTCTGCACCTCGTCGATGTGCGTGACGGGCAGGTAGAGCCGGTCGCCGCCGGAATACTGCAGCGCGAGAAAGTCGCCGGCTTTGCCTTCAAAGCGGCGCAGGCCCAGATAGCGCCCGATGCCGTGGCGCGAATGCACGATGTAGTCGCCGGCCCGGAGATCATCGAACGACGTGATGGTGGCGCCCGCCTCGAAGCGGCGGCGTTGGCGGCGGACGTAGTGCCGCCCGAACATCTCGCGCTCGCTCAACACCGTGAGCTTGTCGGCGGGAGACGCAAACCCGCCGCGCAGCCGGCCAATCTCGAGTTTCAGGTCGAAGGCGTCCTGCCCGAGCCGGTACCCCTGCTCCTCGAGGAGTTCATGGAGCCGGCGGCGCTCGCCCGTGTTCGCGCAGAAGATGCGGACGCGGTAGCCGTCGGCGTCCCAGCGCGTGAGCTGCTCCCAGAAGGCCTGGCGATCCCGCTCCCAGCCGGTGATGGAACGCATCGGCGCGGCAATCCGGGGCGTGGTTCCCGCGCCGCCCGGGGCCACCTGGGAAAGGCCCACGCACGAGAAGGCACGGAGGGTCTTCTCGGTCTCTTCCCACGAGACGAAATAGGGGCTGTCCGCATGTGTGCCGGAGAGGGTATCGGCTTCCTCGGCCAGCCGGGCGGGTTCATCGAGGGCGATCAGGGCCGAATCCGGCAGGTAATCGAAGAGCGTGCTCAGTCCCGGTCCGCCGACGCCTTGTTGAAGCATGCGTTTTTCGGAGCGGGGCAGGATCCGGACACTGTCGGCGCGTCCAACGCTGCGCTGGGTTTCGGGCTCGAAACGGCGCATCGACTCGATTTCGTCGCCGAAAAACTCAATCCGCAACGGAAGTTCGCTGGCGATGGGGAAGATGTCGAAAATGCCGCCCCGGAGACTCATCTGGCCCCGGCGCTCGACCATCAGTTCCCGTTCGTAGCCGATGTCGATGAGTTTGTGCAGGATGGTGTCGATGGCGTGCTCGTCACCCACGCGCAGCGTCAGGCTCTGTTCCTGGAGGCGGGTGCGCGGCGCGACCCGCTGCAGCAGCGACTGCACCGGCGCCACGCACGCTACCGGCGCGCCCTGTTCCAGCGCTTCCGACAGCCGCATCAGCACGTGCATGCGCTCGGCCACGATGTCGTCGGCGGGTTCCATGACGTCCGTCGGCAACACTTCCCAGGCCGGGAAGAGGAGACACTGGTCCTCGGGCAGGAAACTGCAGAGGTCTTCGTAGATGGTGTCGGCGTCGGCGCGGCCCGGGGCCGCCATCAACAGCGGCACCCCGCGCGCCCGGGCCACCTGTACGGCGAGGAGGGTCTTCCCCGAACCCCAGGGCCCAACGATCTCCACGCGCTTGCCGGGCCGGTCGCCCAGAGCGCGCGCCGCGTGTTCGACCGCCTGTAATGTGGGGAATGACAGCGCCATGGTTCAAGCGATGCCGCGACCGTCCGGGCGGTTCGCGGGTAAGGCAAACACAACGGGCGAGCCGCAGGCGCGGCCCGCCCGGAAAACACACCACAACGACTTAGCGCGAGTAGAAGCCGATGATCCCGGCGGTATCCGGCTTGAACGGGATGGTCTCAATGTTCGGCGCGGCAATCATCTTGCCCTCGAACGAATCGGCGGCCCGATCGAGGTACTCGGGAATGGCCGCGGGCGGATTGGCCGCCCCCTCCGCGAGCGCGGGGACCTTGCGGCTCTTTTCCTTCACGCTGACGGTCATGCCGGGCTTTACCTGGAACCCGGGCATATTGCACTTCTGGCCGTCCACGAGAATGTGGCCGTGGCTGACAATCTGGCGGGCCTGGTGCATGGTCCGGGCGAATCCGAGGCGGTACACCACCGCGTCCAGACGAGATTCAAGAAGCAACAGCAGGTTGCTGCCCGTGACGCCGCCCATGCGCTGGGCCTCGGCGAACGTGCGCCGCATCTGTTTCTCGAGCAGCCCGTAATGGGTCTGGATCCGCTGCTTGTCCAACAATTGCTGTCCGTATACCGTGGCCTTGCGCCGCAAGGTCGGGCCGTGCTGGCCCGGCGCATAGGGGCGTTTGATCGCGGGGCATTTCGGATCGCCCCACACGCAAGATCCCAACCGACGACACAGCTTGTGTTTTGGTCCCGTGTACCTGCCCATGATTGTCCTTCTCGGTTTAGCCCTTCGTTACCCGCGTTTCCGTAAAAATACACCCGCCTCCATGCCGGGTAAAAGCATGGAACAGGCGGCACTCTCCCGTTGAGTAGAACTCGGTATTTCGAGCTATTGCGCAGAAAGCACAGTAGCTTAGCGCATTTTCGCGGCCCAAGTCAAGCAGGGGGCCGCACATTCGAATACTAAGTGCACGGTCTTTGGCCTTAGCCCTTTCCCGTCGGAGCCGTCCGTCGCTCACCTTGAGCAGCGGCGGACGGCGACAGCGCTCCGCCGAAGCAGCCGCCGTCCCTTGTGTGCGCGAAATCGCTTCCGTATACTGCGTTTCGACGCGAATACGGATCGTTCATTCACCCCTGACCACATCAATGGAGCCAATGCATGGAAAAGGTCGTCATCATCGGATCGGGTCCGGCGGCGTATACGGCGGCGCTCTACACGGGGCGCGCGAATCTCGCGCCGCTCGTGTTTGAAGGAGAGCTCAGCAAGGACATTCTGCCCGGCGGGCAGCTCATGACCACGACCGAGGTCGAGAATTTTCCCGGATTCCCCGAGGGCGTGACCGGGCCCGAAATGATGGAGCTGTTCAAGAAACAGGCCGAACGATTCGGCGCGAAGATGCTTCCCAGGACGGTCACGGCGGTGGATTTCTCCCGGACGCCGTTTACGGTCGCCTCGGGCCATGAAACCTGGCAGTCCGAGAGCGTGATCATCGCCACGGGCGCCACCGCAAAGTATCTCGGCCTGGAATCCGAAGAGCGTTTCATGAACCGGGGCGTCTCCGCCTGCGCAACGTGCGATGGCGCGCTCCCCCGTTTCCGGGGCAAACCCGTCGTGGTCGTGGGCGGGGGGGACTCGGCCATGGAGGAGTCTCTGTTCCTCACCAACTTCGCCAGCCGCGTTCATGTCATCCACCGGCGCGACAAGCTCCGCGCCAGCAAGATCATGGGCGACCGCGCCATGGCCCACGAGAAGATCATCATCGAGTGGAACAGCGTGGTCGAGGAAGTCCTGGGCGACGACGCCAGCGGCGTTACGGGCGTGCGCATCCAGGACGTGCATTCGGGTGCGGTTCGCGAACTCGAGGCCGCAGGCTATTTCTCCGCCATCGGCCACAAACCCAACACGGAACTGTTCCGGGGCGTCCTCGATATGGATGAGGTGGGCTATCTCCGCGTCGAGCCGGGCGCCTCCAGGACCAACATCGAGGGCGTGTTCGCCGCGGGCGATGTGGCCGACCCCGTGTACCGGCAGGCGATTACCGCCGCCGGTTCCGGCTGCAAAGCGGCCCTCGACTGCAGCCGCTGGCTCGAGGCGCAACACGGCTGAGCGTGCCGCGCGGCATTGACACGCGCCGCGCCGTTGGGTCACCATGCCTGTGGAGCCGTGGCGCCGGCGATCGCTATCCGGAACACCGGTGTCCGTTTCACGGCCAGAAAGAGGGGGTCTCTTATGAACCGCGCTGTTGCCTTCACGTTGTCTGGACTGTTCATGGCCGCCTGCGCCGCGATGGCGCAGGACGCGGAACCCGTCGCCATCGGTTCGCGGCTGGAACCGCTGGTCGACACCCATCTCATCGCGACCCTGTCGGGCGGCGCGGCGTTCCGCATGCACCCGCCCGTTCCGCGCGAGATCGTGCTCGATCACAACGAACCCTGGGAAGGCAGCGGCACCGGATACCACACGGTGTTCCAGGACGGACCGCTCTACCGCATGTATTACAAGACCTGGCATCTGGACCCGCAGGCGGGCGGTCTCAAGACGCCGCACCCGACGTTTGCGGGCTATGCCCACAGCACCGATGGCATCCACTGGGCAAAACCGCGGCTCGGCCTCTTCGAATACGAGGGGTCCAAAGACAACAACATCGTGTGGGTGGGCAAGGGGTCGCACGATTTCACCCCCTTCAAGGACACCCGGCCCGGATGCCCTCCCGAAGAACAGTACAAGGCCGTGGGGTGGGGCGAGGAGCCGTCGGGGCTCTATGCGTTCACGTCGGCCGATGGCATCCACTGGACCTTTCTGCAGGACGCGCCGATCATGGCCGGCTACGCGTTCGACACGCAGAACCTCGCGTTCTGGGACAGCGTTCGCAACGAGTACCGCGCCTACATTCGCGATTTCAGCCAGCAGAACTACCAGGGGGTCCGGGGCATTCGCACCGCCACGTCGCAGGACTTCCGCACCTGGACCGAGGCTCAGTGGCTGGAATACGCCGACTCCCCCGTCGAGCAGTTGTACACCAACCAGGTCCAGCCCTACTACCGCGCCCCTCATCTCTTCGTCGGCTTCCCGACCCGCTACGTGGAGCGGGGCTGGTCGCCGTCAATGGAGGCGCTGCCGAATCCTGAGCATCGCCGCCTGCGCTCCAGCGCGAGTGACCGGTACGGCATGGCCATCAGCGAAACGCTGTTCATGACCAGCCGCGACGGACTCCACTTCAACCGCTGGAACGAAGCCTTTCTGCCGCCGGGCATCGAGCGCGACGACAACTGGGCCTACGGCGACAATTACCTCGCCTGGCAACTTGTGGAAACCGAATCCTGCATGGACGGCGCGCCCCGGGAGCTGTCCCTCTATGCCACCGAAAGTTACTGGACCGGCAACTCCAGCAAGCTGCGCCGTTATACGCTGCGCATCGATGGGTTCGTCTCCATCAACGCCCCCTTGAGCGGCGGTGAAATCCTCACTAAACCGCTGGTGTTTGAGGGGAACGAGCTGGTCCTCAATTTCGCCACCTCCGCCGCGGGCGGCATTCGCGTGGAAGTGCAGTTCCCGGACGGCCAGCCTCTTCCCGGATTGGCGCTGGACGACTGCCACGAGGTTTTTGGCGACGCCCTCGCCCGGCCGGTCGTGTGGAAGGAAGCGGCGATTGGCCCGTGTGCCGGGCAGCCCGTACGCCTCCGCTTTGTCTTGCGCGACGCGCACCTCTACGCGCTGCAGTTCCGCGCGAACGAAGGATGACGCGGACGGCGGTCAGATCCGCGCCCAGGCCGTGTCGATCAGGGCGAACGCTTCGTCGATCTCGCGGTCGGAGATGACGAGGGGCGGACTGACGCGCAGCACCTTCTTCGCCAGCGGCCCAAGGAAATGCACGCCGGCGCCGCCCGTGCCGTAATACGCCTCGAGCACGCAGCGGTTGGCCACCTCGGCGTTCTCCATCTCGACGCCGTAGACGAGCCCTTCGCCGCGGACATCTTTCACGAAGGGAAATTTGTCGCGCAACGCGTGAAGGCATTCGCTCACGCGCTTCGCGGCGGCACGGCACCGGTCGACGATCTGTTCTTCCTCGAACACATCGAACACGGCGCACACGGCCGCACAAGCACGGGGATTGCCGCTGAAGGTGTCGGACGCTTCGCTGTAGTCCATCGCATCAATAAGATCCGCGCGGCCCACGACCGCTGCCGCGGGTTCCCCGTTGCCGATGCCCTTGCCGAGGACGACGAGGTCGGGCTGTACCCCGTACGTTTCGCAGGCGTACATGTGGCCGGTCCGGCCATGACAGGCTTGCACCTCGTCAAAAATGAACGCGACGCCGTGTTGGTTACACCACGCCTGAAGCATTTCGTGATACCAGCGGGGCGGATGAAACGACCCGGCCGAGCCGAGATAGGGTTCGGTAATCAGCAGCGAAATCTGGTCGGGGAATTCTCTGGCCAGCGCGTCGAGTTCGTCCTGGTAGAACTTCCGGGGGCGCTCTTCTTTCATGGGAAACGAGATAAACCGCACGTTGGGGTTGGGGCTTTCGGAGCCGGTGACGTCTCCCGCGAGTCCCTTCTTGCCGTGGAAGCCGTAGCGCGTGGCCAGCATGATCGGGCGCCCGGGTTGATGGTGCTGTGCGGCCCACATGGCCTTCTGAATGCCCTCCGAACCGCTCGCGCCCCAGAGAACTTTCTGTGCGTTCGGGTTGCTGACGGCCATGCTGTTCACCAGCCGTTCCGCGGCGAGAACCTCCACCTCCGTCACCATGTTGTAGGCGTTGCGCGGCAGGGCCCCGGCGTATTCGCGGTACAGTGCCTCAAACCGGGGATGGTCATGCCCGAGATTGGCCACCAGCACGCCCGACGTGAAATCCAGGAGTCTCCGGCCGTCAACGGTCCAGAGAGTGCAGCCCTCGGCCTTTTCCACGGTCAGTTGCGACGGTGTGTAGGTGCGCTGTCCCCTGCCCACCGCGGCGTTCAGCCGCTCGCGGATGGCATTGGCCCTGGGTTCGCCGTCGTGCTGGATCGCCTGGAATGTGCCTGTCTGCGTCGCCATGATCTCTACACCTTTCCCGTTTGCCGCTGGAATTCCGCAAAAACCCGCCGAAAGGGCGGCATTTGCGGAGAGAACGCTCGTTCACGCGAAAGCACCCAGTATACCCGTCCCGCTGGGCAAAACCAAACACGCGCATCGGACACGCGCATCGGACCCGAATCGCGTCCGAACGGGGAAAATGAGCTCGCGGCCCCGCGTGGCCTGCACCGGAGGAATGGACCCTTTCACAATCGTTCAGGCAGGCGCGTCCATAGGGTCCATACGGTCCATGTGTTCCATAACGTCCACCACGCCACCGGCGAGGTGATCCGGGCAGGGGCACAACGCACGGGCGCCGCGGCGGGTGTGTTCGACCCGTTAACGCCGGTCGATCAGATGTAGTACATGTCCGGTTGGGAAGCCTTGTCGATGATGTCGCGAATCCGGTACGTGCACATCACCCTGGAGAGTTGGCGCGCCGCGTCTTTCCAGGCGGGTTTGAGTTCTGTGCCCGCATCGTCGTCAATGGGCAACGGGTTGAGTATCGGGCCGTCAATGGCTTCGATAATCTCCAGCAGGGTGATGTTGTCGGGCGATTTGGACAGCATGTAGCCGCCCTGCGCGCCGCGGATGCTGCGGACCAGACCCGCCCGCTTGAGCTGCAAGAGGATGTGCACAAGGTACTTGCCCGGAATCTTGCGTTTTTCCGCGATGACCACCGCGGTCAGGGGCTGTTCGGAATGTTCATTCAGCGCTAGTTCAATAATCGCCCGGCAGGCATACTCGCACCTGGACGAGATATTCATTCGGTTGATGGCCTTCCTCTACGGGGCGCCCTCTTCCCCACTCTTTCCGGGCGCCCGCGCGGCCCTGCGTCGAGCGCCGCGCATGTTTTGTCCCCCGAAAACTGCTGTGGGGATCGTGCTTCCTGAACACTCATATCCTACTAGTTTTGACGCAAGAAGTAAAGAGTATTCAAGCATTTATGACATCACTGCCTTGAGGGGCGCGGATGCAAGCAGGGGACAGCGCCTCGTTGAGCCGGACTCGGGACCGGGGGAGCGGACGGGCGGCCCGCTACACCGTCTGCACGCCGTGGACGAAGGCGGCGCGGATGACGGGCTTCCACTGGGGATGGGACTGGTCGAGATCGAACACGATCAGGTTGGCGACGGCGCCGGGCTTCAGTGTGCCGAAATCGGCCTTGACGCCCAGTATCTCCGCCGGAATCGTGGACGCGCAACGGAAGGATTGTTCGAGCGTCATATCGGTTTCACGCGTGGCGTTGAGGACGCCCTGCAACAGCATCAGGGCGCTGCCGGAGAGGAGATTGGTGCCACACAGGTTGATGCGTCCCGACGGCAGCAACTCGACCATCATGCCCTTGACGCCGCTGTGGTGCGGATACATGCCCGGTTTCAAGCCCGCGATGCGGACGGCGTCGGAGGTGAGGATGACGTTGTCGGGCCCTTTCATGCGGACCATGGTCTTCAGCATGTCGGGCGGGACATGGTGAAGGTCGGCGATGATCGCGGCGGCGAGCCGGTCCTCGGCCAACTGGGGCCAGAGGGGGTTGGTGTGGCGGTCCAGTTCGGCGGCGAGGCCGTTTCCGAGGTGGGTGCAGAGGCGCGCGCCGGCGTCCACCGCCTCGGCGATCTGATCTTCGGAGGCGTGATGGTGCCCGAGCGCGACGGTCACGCCGCGCTTCACCAGCCCTTCGATAAAGGCCATGGCGCGTGGAAGTTCGGGGGCGACGGTCGTGTACAGCACGTGGCCGCCGCTGGCCCGGTTGAGCTTGTCGAAGTCGCGCAGGCTGGGTTCACGGACATAGCGTTTGGCGTGCGCCCCCCGGGGCCCGTCCAGCGGGGACAGAAACGGTCCCTCGAGATGGAGGCCCGGCACGGCGCGCGCCACTTCCGGGTCTTTCAGGGCGTCCGCGATGACCCGGCAGGCGTGTTCCATATTGGCAAAGGTATTTGTGGTGATGGTGGGCACCCATTTCGAGACGCCCCACGTGGCGAGGAACCGCGTGAGTTCGAGCACATCGCCGGGCTTGGACTTCGGCCCCTGGAGATTGATGCCGTTGCCGCCGTTGACCTGAATGTCGAAGAGTGCCGGACCGATGATGGACGCGCGGGAACCGTAATCGGGACGGCCATAGCCGCCGCCCTGCGTGATGGCCTCGATTATTCCGTCGCGGATGGTGATGTGAACCGGCCGCCCTGACCCAACCGGGATTCCGCACACCGTGACGGCTCCATTAGCGCCTGGGATGTCCACGCTAGTGCCCTCGCTTATGCCCGCTGCTCACCGTCGATAAACACCGCCTTGATGTTCGTCTTCCACTTTTCATGCGACTTTGCGATGGTGAATGCCACAAAATTGGCTTTTGTTCCCGGTTTGGGAAGCCGGAACGGGTGTTTGAGCCCGAAAAGCCGCGCCGGTATGGATGACGCGCACGCCAGGGCCTGCCTGAGGGTTAAGTCCGTGACGCGCATGGCGTTGACCACGCCCTGCAGCAGCATCAGGGAACTGCCGCCCAGGTATTCCGTCCCGCTCAGGCAAATCCGTCCCGAGGCTTGCAGTTCCACCGGGATCCCGCCCAGATCATAGACGCCCGGCTTCAATCCGGCCAGATGCACGCAGTCCGAGACCAGAATCACGCGCTGCGGCTGTTTCGCCCGCACAAACGCCCGCAGCACATGCGGCGGCAGGTGTTCGAGGTCGGCAATGAGCGAGGCCCACAGGTGATCGTTCGCCAGTTGCGGCCAGAGCGGATTGTGGTGACGGTCCATGGTTCCGACCAGACCGTTGCCCAGATGGGTGGTCAGGACGGCCCCCGCCTCGACGGCGCGCTCAATCTCGAGGGGCGACGCATTGTGATGGCCGAGGGCGACGCGCACCTTGCGCCGGCTCACTTCGCGAATAAAACCCAGGGCACCCTCAACTTCCGGGGCCACAGTGATGTAGGCGATCTGGCCGTCCGCGGCTTTCATGAATTCTTCGAATTCCTCGAGCGACGGCGGCCGGACCTGCTGTTTGTCGTGCGCGCCGCGCGGGCCGTCTTCGGGCGAGATATAGGGGCCCTCGAGGTGAATGCCGGGGATGGCCTGCCGGACGCGCGGGTCCTGCATGGCGGCCGCAATTACGGCGCACCCGTGAAGCATGTGCCGGGCGGGCCCGGTGATGAGGGTGGGAATCCAGTGCGAAACGCCCTGGGACGCGAGAAAATCGGTGAGGGCGCACACATCCTCGGGCGTGACCGAGTCGCCCTGCAAGTCGATGCCATTTGCGCCGTTGACCTGAATATCGAACAACGTCGGGGCAATGATGCAGGTGTTGGAACCGATGTCCGGCGTGGCGCGGCCCGTCGGCTTGATTTCCTCGATTTGTCCGTCTTTCAGGAGGATGTCGGACGGTTCATCCGCGCCTGCGAGAATACCCCGTACCAAAATGCGATGTTTTCTGGAAGCCACGTACCCGTCTCCTTGCGATTGGCAAGGGTTCTACCATAATCCGCCCCGGGAAACAATACGGACCTGGGCGCCGACGCCCCGCCGGGCGGGCTCCGACGGGACCTTCAGGTCAGATAACCTGCTGCTTCACAAGATGTTACATTAATTCTGACGCTTGGTAATCAGATCGGACAGAAGCTGGTGGCGGGCATTGAACAGGCGGTGGTACACGAGTACGGCGATGAGCATGCATCCGAGGGAGGTGGCGGCGGCGATCATGAACATGACGACGATCTGATACTCCACCGCTTTGAAGGGATCTTCGCCCGCGAGGATCTGGCCGGTCATCATCCCGGGCAGGGAGACGAGTCCGGCGACCATCATGGAATTGATGATGGGGATCATGCCCCGGCGCACGGCGTCGGCCAGCGGAGCGCGCGCGGCTTCCCATCGCGTTGCGCCGTGGGCGAGTTCCATTTCGACCTGTTCGCGTTGGCCGGCGAGGGACTGCAAGACCTGGTCGAGGCACAACGATATGCCGGTCAAGGCATTGCCAAGGATCATGCCCAGAAGGGGGATCAGGTATTGGGGTTTGTACCAGGGCTCGATCTGAATGATCGCCCCGGTGACCAGGACGGCGGTCAGCCAGGCGCTGAGCACGAGCGTGACGACGGCGCGCCAGGTTGCCCCGGGAAAGGTGCGGCCCGAGCGCTGCACCGCGGCGCGGCCCGCGATGATGGTCATCACGAGAACGACCCCCAGAACCGGCAGCACATGCTCCAATCGGAACACCCATCGGAGAATGACACCGACAAGGAGTAACTGCACCACCGTGCGCAGCGAGGCCAGGGCCAGGCGTTTCTCGAGCCCGAGCCGCAACGCGAAACTGATGCCGCCGGCGATCAGCACGAGACTGGCCGCGAGCACGAGCTGCCAGGGACTTAACGCGACCGCGCCCGGACCTGTGCCCTCCATCACGCCGCTCCTTTCGCGGACGTGAGGTCCATGACGCGGTCGCAACTTTCGGTGATGCGCCCGCGCTCATGCGAGACAATCAGCGCGGCCAGTCCGCGCTGGCGCGCCTCGCGGCGGACCACGACGTCAACGGCTTCGGCGGCCGCGTCGTCGAGGGCGCTGCTGGGTTCGTCGAGGAGGACCACATCCGGCTCCGCCAGCAGGGCGCGGAGCAGGCAGATGCGCTGGCGCTGCCCTTCGGAGAGCGACAGGGCCTCCTGGGTCATGCGGCCGGGCTCGAGGAGCAATTGCGCCATCAGATCAAGGGCGCGCGGTTCATCAAAAACCGTCTTCGCGGTGGCGTATCGAAATGGGCGCGACAGATTCTGGCAGACGGTCCCTTCCAGCAGCACGGGCCGTTGCGCGACGAGAATCACGCGCCGGCGGAACGCGGGCCATCCGAACGTCTCGGGCGTCTGCCCGCGCAGGCGCACACTGCCCGCAACGGGATCGATCAGGCCCGCGATGGCGCGCAACAGGGTCGTTTTACCGCAGCCGGACGGCCCCGTGAGCGCCACCCGTTCGCCGGTTCCCAGGGAAATGGCGACATCTCGCAACAGGGGGATCCCGTTGGCCGCGACCGCGAATCCTTCGATCTGAAGCAGCGGTTCCGTCACGGGCCGCCCTCCCTAGGCCTGAAAACCGGCCAGGAAACGCACGTACGTCTCGATGCCTTTGAACAGTGTGGGCAAATGCTGTTTTTCATTGGGCCCGTGGATGCTGTCGTCCGGGAGACCGAATCCGAGCAGGACGGACTCGACCCCCAGCTTCTCCTGAAGGACGCCGACCACGGGAATGCTTCCGCCCTCGCGCCGAAACACGGGCTCCATGCCGAACACATCCTTGAGGGCCTTTGCGGCAGCACGGACCGGCGCGGCGTGGCGGTCCATGAGCGCGCCGGGACCGTGCGAGAGCTCGCGCAGGCGCCACGTGACGGTATTTGGCGTGTTTTCGGCGAGGTAGTGTTCCAGCATGGACTTTATCGCGGCGGGGTCCTGCTCGGGTACGAGGCGGCACGAGAGTTTGGCGAGAGCTCTCGCCGGCAATACGGTTTTCGCGCCTTCGCCGATGAACCCCGAAACCAGGCCATTGACTTCGAGCGTGGGACGGCCGCCCACGCGCTCGAGGGTGGTGTAGCCCGCTTCGCCCCAGAGCCGGGGAGCGCCCGTCATGGCTCTCCAGGCGTCGTCGGTCATCGGCCATCGGGCGATCTGACGGCGTTCTTCGTCATCGAGAGGAACGACCGCATCGTAGAATCCCGGCAGGGTCACGCGGCCGTCGGCGTCGTGCATGCCGGCCACGAGTTCGCACAGCACCTGGGCGGGATTGTGCACGGAGCCGCCGAACAGGCCGGAGTGCAGGTCTTTGCCCGGCCCGCGGACCTCCAGCTCGAAATAGGCCAGCCCGCGCAGCGCATACACCAGCGATGGCAGATCCGGGGCGAGAATGCCCGAATCGCAGTTCAGGACAAAATCGCATGCGAGCAGGTCGCGGTGCGCCTCGATGAACGCGTCGAGACTGGGCGAGCCGATTTCTTCTTCGCCTTCGAGCAGGTATTTGAGATTCACCGGCAGCTTCCCCTGGAGGGCCAGGGCTTCGACGGCTTTAATCTGCGCGAAGATCTGGCCTTTCATGTCCGATACGCCGCGGGCATACAGGCAGTCTCCCCGGACCGTCGGCTCGAACGGCGGTGAATCCCATTCGTCGAGGGGGTCGGCGGGCTGGACGTCGTAATGGCCGTAGACCAGCACGGTGGGCTTACCCGGCGCGCCCAGCCATTCCGCATACACCATCGGGTGGAGCGGAGTGGGCATCAGTTCCGCGCGCGTCATGCCCACGCAGTTCAGGGCGTCGCGCAGCCATTCGGCCGTGCGGAGGATGTCCGGCCGGTGCTCCGAGAGGGTCGAGACGCTGGGGATGGCCAACAGGGTCGTCAATTGTTCGAGATACGCGTCATGGTGGGAGCGCACATGCGTCAACGCGGCGTCCAATGCAGCCATTCTTCCTCCTTCGGGGGATAGGGTTGTCCGGGCACCGATGATACCACAGGCTTTGGAACCCGTTGAAGAACCGGAGAACGGCAAGAGAGGCCTCAGGGTCCACCGAGTTTGAAAACGCCACAAAAAAACGGGGACATGTTCCAAGCGCCGTCCGCGGCGCGACGACACGTACCCGTGCGGACGAGAAGAGTGTAGAGGGAGACCATCGGCGGTGGCGTGGTGGACCAAGTGGACCAAGTGGACGCTATGGACGCTATGGACGCTATGGACGCTATGGACGCTATGGACGCTATGGACGCTATGGACGTGCCTGCCTGAACGATGGTGAAGGGGTTCAAAATCCGGATGACCGCGCGTCCCGGTCTCGTGTCCCCTGGCGGGGGTGGCCACGCGGGCCCGCGTGGACGGGGGTGGACTCTTCAGCCCAGGGGTCCACGTCCACTGTGTCCACCACGTCCACCCGAAGACAAGAATGCAGGCGAGACGCCTGCGCTACAAGAAGAATGCATGCCATCCGCGGCGCGACTACGTGTCCCCGTGCGAACCGGAGGGCAGCCACGGGGGGCTGCCCCTACAAGACAAGGGGGATCGGGACAGCTCCGTATATGACGAAGATGGGACCTCCGGGGACCCCGGAACGGGGTCCAATGTGAGTAGCCCCGGGCGCAGCCCGGGGATCATGCGCGCCACAACGACCCAAGCCCGACAGAGGGCCCATTGACGCTGAAATCTCATCGTGTGCGGGGAGTTTCCGGGGACGCGGGTGTTCTGATAGGCTATGGCGTTGAGGTCGTGGTTTGGGGCCAGGGGAGCGCGCCGTGTGTGTACAGCGTATGGCATCGCCGGAGACTGGGGGACGCCTGCGCCGTCACGCGCTGTTTTTTCTGGTCCTGGCGGTGGCCGTCGCGTTCCGGTGTTACCGGCTGGCCGATGAATCGCTCTGGAACGACGAAACCGCAAGCATTCTGTGCATGGACGCGGGTTCGTTGCGGGAATTCATTGCGCAGGAACGGCTGGACGATCCGGCGATGGTGCCGTTGTATTTCACGCTCGAGTATGTCTGCTGGCACGCCACGAACGGATCGGTGGTCGCGTGCAGACTCATGTCGATTGCGTTCGGGCTTGGCGCCATCGTGCTGCTGTACGCGATGGGCCGCCGGCTTTTCGGACCCTGCGCGGCGCTGGTGGCGGCCGGATGCGCGGCGATGGCCATCCAGCAGGTGTATTACTCGCAGGAAATCCGCATGTATGCGCTCTATCTGTTTGCCGCCATGGCCGCCATGTACGCCTTCCACCGGATGCTCCGCGGCGACGGTCCCGTCTGGTGGGTGGTGTGCGCCGTGGCCAATGCCGCGATGGTCTGGAGCCATCTCTACGGGATATGGCTGCTGTTCGCGCAGGGCGTGCTCGTTCTTGTGGTCCGGCGCCGCGACGTCCGGGCATGGGTGGTCTGGGGCGCGCTCCACGGGCCCATTGTGGTCTCCATCGCGGTGTGGGTGGCGACGATGGACCCGGCCCGCATCGAGGACAATCTGAACTGGATCCCGGGGATCCGGTCCGACGAAACGGCCCAGTATCTCAGCGAAAGCGCGCTCTCGATCACGGACCGTCCGCCCGCGGACGACCCCGCGCCGCGCCTGGACGAAACCCTGCGGCTCCCGCTGGCCGCGAAGGGGCTGCTCGGCGTCGCCTGGCTCGCGCTGCCGGTCTGGGCGGGCGTTTCCCTGCTCCGCGCGCGCCGCACGCTGCTGGCCGGCGGAGACGAGGCCGAAGCGCGCCGAACGACCTTCGAGTTCGCGCTGGTGGCGGCCTGGCTGGCGATTCCTGCGCTCGTGCTGCTGTTGCTGACGCTGGTGTGGCGGCCCACGTTCCTGCCGCGCTATGTGCTGCCCTCCACCCTGGCGCTTTACCTGCTGCTGGGTGCGGGAATCGCGGCCATTCCGGGCCGGCGCCTGCGCTTGGGGTGCGCGCTTGCGCTGCTCGCCCTCTACGCGTACGACACGGCGAGTTTCGGCGTGCCGCGGCGGCCCGACCTGCGCGGCGCGATGGCGGTGGTCGCGCGCGAGCCGTTCGGGGACGACACCCGGGTGCTCATCCATCCCAGCGGCTACCTGGGCCCGGCGAAATTCTACAGCGGCCTGGCCGATGAGGCCCTGGTGCGTGTCCGGGAATGGCCGGCCATCCCCGAGGCGGTGGATTCAGTCGCGGGCGGGCCCGTCTGGATCGTTGCCGGCGCGCTGCAGGGGACGCCGCCCGATGCCGGTCCGCTGCTCGAGGAACGCGGGCACGCCTTTGACTACCATTACTTTCCCGGGATGTTCCCGGTGCGCCTGTATCGCGTGCATCGTGAAGCGCCGTAATACGGTCCGCGGGGTTTCCGTGCTATGCTTAACCTGAACGGTGTTGGCATTTCCAACGTGTGAAAAGGGGGCGTTTGTCATGGTGAAGACGAATGAACAGAGGACACTGGGCCGGCGGGGATTCATGAAGACGGCCGCGGCGGGGACGCTCATCCTCGGGTCGCGCTCGGCGCTCGGCGCCGCCGCGAACGAGACGCTCGAAATCGGCATTATCGGATGTGGCGGACGGGGCCCGTGGCTCGGCGACCTCTTCCAGAAGCATTCCGCAACCAAGGTCGTCGCGGTTCATGATCCGTTTCAGGATCGCGCCGCGCGCGCCGGCGAGATGCTGAAGGTGCCCGAGAACCGCCAGTTCACCGGTCTGGACGGCTACCACGAGCTCATCGCGAGCGGGGTGGACGCCGTGGCCATCATCAGCCCGCCCTATTTTCATCCCGAGCAGACGGTTGCCGCGCTGGAAGCCGGGAAACACGTCTACCTGGCCAAACCCGTCGCGGTGGACGTGCCGGGCTGCATGACGATCGTCGACGCGGCCAACGCGCACGCGGGCAGCCTGTGCACGTGGGTGGATTTCCAGACCCGGCAGCACCCGTTCTACATCAACGCGATCCAGCGTCTGCACGACGGGCTCATCGGCCAGCCCGTCATGGGCCAGGCGTATTACTATGCGCGCCGGCTCAGCATCAAGATGGAGCCCGGCACCGAAGAGGCACGGCTGCGGAACTGGGTCTTCGACATCGCCCTGTCGGGCGACATCATCGTCGAGCAGAACGTGCACATGCTTGACGTGGCCAACTGGATGCTGAAATCCCATCCGCTTCGGGCCTGCGGCACGGGCGGACGCAAGGCGCGCGTTGACGTCGGCGACTGCTGGGACCATTTCGTGGTCACGTACTGGTATCCCAACGACGTCATCATCGATTTCAGTTCGGGGCAGTTTGTGCACGCGTTTGAGGATCTGTGCACACGGGTACATTGCACGACGGGGTCGATCGACACACATTACGGCGGCGAGGTGGTCATCGAGGGCCAGTCCGAGGCGTACCGTCCGGGCGCGACGACGGCGATCTACCAGGAAGGCGCGGTGGCCAACATCCAGGCGTTCCACGCGGCCATCGCGGCGGGAAAACCCATCAACAACGCCGAGGAAAGCGCCCACAGCACCCTGACGGGGGTGCTGGGCCGCATGGCAGCCTACCAGGGCCGGGCCATCACCTGGGACGAGATGATGCAGGCCAACGAAAAGCTGGAGGCTAACCTGAACCTGTAGCCGGCACGCCGGCGTTCCAGCTCGCACAAAACACCGGCTCCACAGGGCGAATGCGCCTGTGGAGCCGGTGTTTTTCTGTTTTCCGGCGGCAAACGCCCGCGCGGCTATTTCTTTTTGAGCATGCGTGCGACTTTCGGCGCGGCGATGCGCTCCATGATGGGCAGTTCGCCGATAAGCGGCCGCGCGTAGCGGATGAACGCGTCGGTCACGCCGTTGCCCTGTTTGTTGATGAACTTGTCGGGCATGCAGACCGATTCGCGGGCCACGTCTTTGAGCTTCGCCAGGTCGTATTCGACCGCGTAGTCGCCGATGCGGCGGATCACCACCGAGCCGTCCCGGTTGTGCCAGATCGCGAACTGGGCGGCTTTCTCGCCGACTTCGCGCGCTTCAAACTGGTCAACTTCGCTCACACATCCGAGGAAGCTGCGCTGCAGGTAGCCGAGCGTATCGGCGCGGACGCGCTTGATGCCGGTCTCGGCCTTGATCCAGGAGGCCAGAAGGTCGCCCAGGGCGCCCGTGCCCGAAAGCTGGACGTTGCCGTGCGAGTCCTTCTCTCCGCCCGTGAACTGCGACGCGATCGCGACGCCTTTGGCGTCGACGATGCCCTCGGACGCGGCGATGATGCACCGGCCGTATTTGGTGTAGATGTCCTGCACGTCTTGCACGAACTGTTTCTTGTTGAAGGGCCGTTCGGGGAGATACACCAGGTGCGGCCCGTCATCCGGGTATTTCCGGCCGAGAACCGACGCGGCGGTGAGGAAGCCCGCGTGGCGCCCCATGACGATGCCGATGTAGACGCCCGGGATCGCGCGGTTGTCGAGGTTGACGCCCGCAAACGCCTGCGCCACAAACTTCGCCGCGGAGCCGTAGCCGGGGCAGTGGTCGGTCACTTTGAGATCGTTGTCGATGGTCTTGGGAATGTGGATGACGCGCAGCTCATAGCCGGCCTTGTCGGCTTCTTCATTGACGATGCGGCAGGTGTCGGCGCTGTCGTTGCCTCCGATATAGAAGAAATAGCGCACTTCGTGGGCCTGGCAGACCTGGAAGACCTTGCGGCAGTACTCGACATCGGGTTTGTCGCGGGTCGAGCACAGCCCGGACGACGGCGTCTGGGCGACCGCTTCGAGGTTGTGGGTGGTCGCCTCGGTGAGGTCGAGGAAATCTTCTTCGATGACGCCGCGGACGCCGTGGACGGCGCCGTACACGCGCGTGACCTGCGGGAACTTTCGTGATTCGAGCACCGCGCCGACCAGGCTCTGATTAATGACGGCCGTCGGGCCGCCGCCCTGCGCTACCAATACCTTGCCTTTCAGCACTTCCGCCATGGCACTTCTCCTCCAACATGAACGATGGTTGACTGATTTCCGAATTCGCGCGGCACACGCGACGGTGCGAGGGACGGGTTCTCTGCATCCTCGCACTTTGGGGCCGGATTATACAGAAAAGCGGGCGTGCGTATCCATTTTCCGCGGGCGTGGTTTACCGGCGTTCACGGCGGTGGTAAGATGCAGCGAATTCCGGGGGCCCGCCCCGGAATCTGGCGCAGAGCGACCACCGGCAAACGAAAGAGGGACGGTCATGAGTACGATACCCAGGCCCGCGCCCGTTCAGGGCGACATGCAGTGGTTTGTCGAGTCCCGGTTTGGGATGTTCATCCATTGGGGCCTGTACGCGCTGCCCGCCCGCCACGAGTGGATCAAACATACCGAGGAGATTCCCGACGACGCCTATGCGCCGTACTTCACGTTCTTTGAACCGGACCTGTTTGACCCGAAAGCGTGGGCGCGGATGGCCCGCGAGGCAGCCATGAAGTATGTGGTCATCACGACCAAGCACCACGAGGGGTTCTGCCTGTTTGACTCGCACTACACGGACTACAAGGCCACCAACACCCCCTGTGGGAAGGACTTGATCAAGGAGGCCGTGGATGCGTTTCGCGCCGAAGGACTGCGCGTGGGGTTCTACTACTCGCTGATTGACTGGCATCACCCCGATTTCCCGATCGATGCCCTGCACCCGATGCGCAAGCACCCCGATGCCCGGAAACTGAACCAGTCCCGCGACATGGCCCGATACCGCGACTACCTGTTCAATCAGGTGCGGGAACTGCTCACGAACTACGGCAGAATCGATATCATGTGGTTCGACTTCTCCTATCCCGACGCGAAACTGAATGACCTTGGGGGCAAGGGCAAGGACGACTGGCACAGCGAAGCGCTCCTGAAACTGGTCCGCGAGCTGCAGCCCCACGTGATTGTCGATAACCGGCTCGATCTGCCGCCCGAAATGGCCGATATCCACACGCCGGAACAGTTTCAACCCCGCGAATGGGTCACGGTGGACGGTAAACCCGTGTACTGGGAGACCTGCCAGACCTTCAGCGGTTCCTGGGGCTACCACCGCGACGAAAGCACCTGGAAGAGTCCCGAACAGCTCATCCAGATGCTGATCACCAGCGTGAGTTGCGGGGGCAACCTGCTCATGAACGTGGGCCCGACCGCGCGGGGCCTGTTCGATCCCCGGGCGCGTGAGGCGCTGGCGGTGTATCGCGACTGGATGGCCCTGCACGGCCGCTCGATCTACGGCTGCACGCAGAGCGAGTTCGCCGCGCCCGAGTACGGCCGTCTTACGCAGAACGGCAAACGGCTGTATGCGCACCTCTTTGCCTGGCCGTTCAAACATCTCCATCTCGACGGGCTGGCGGGCAAGGTCGAATACGCTCAACTGCTGAACGACGCGTCGGAACTCCCCATGCGGGAGGATGCTGACCCCGCGCGCGCGACGCTGACGCTCGAGCTGCCCGTCAGGAAACCCGAGGTGGTGGTTCCCGTAGTCGAACTGTTTCTTAAATGAACACCAACCGCTGAGGAAATGGCATGAACATCGACGAACGTATTGTCATCCTGGACGCCATCCCGTTCGAAGTGGACGAAGCCGATGCGCTGACGGCCCTGCACATGGCGCCGGACGCGCCTTTTGCCGATGAGGCCCTGGCCCTGCTGCACGAAGCCATCCCGGTGGCGCGGCCCAAAGGCGTGTACCGCCTCTCGGCGGTCGAGACGGTCGACGAGCACACGATCGCGCTCGACGGCGTCCGGTTCACGAGCCGCATCCTGCGGGTGAATCTCGATGGCCTGTCCCGCGCGTTTCCGTTCATCGCCACGTGCGGCGCCGAACTCGAAGAATGGTCGCGTTCCAAGACCGACGTGATGCAGCAGTTCTGGGCGGACGGCATCAAGGAGCTTGCCCTGCGTTGCGCCATTACCGCTCTGGGCAGTCATTTGACCGGCCGGTACCAGCCGGGCACGCGCGCCACGATGAACCCCGGCTCGCTGCCAGACTGGCCGTTGTCGGAACAGCCCCGGCTCTTTTCCCTTTTCGG
Source organism: Candidatus Hydrogenedentes bacterium UBA2224 (assembly GCA_002348185.1). Classification (GTDB taxonomy): domain Bacteria; phylum Hydrogenedentota; class Hydrogenedentia; order Hydrogenedentales; family SLHB01; genus UBA2224. The sequence goes on from DDYW01000089.1 coordinate 24,962, forward strand.
CGACGCGGTCGAACGGACCGGCGTGCGGCTCAGCGAGAGTTTTCTCATGATCCCCGTGAAATCGGTGTCGGGCGTGTGGTTCGAAACCGAGTCGGGATTCGTGAATTGCCAGTTGTGTCCCCGGGCAGACTGTCCCAATCGCAGGACACCCTACGATCCTCATGCGTTGACGGATTACGCCTGAGCCTGACGCCGTTGACCAAGTGACGGCTCCCCGAACGGCGGGACGCGCCATGCATTCCCTGACCGATCCCGTTCCGGGGTCGCCGGAGCCCCATGTTCATCGTCTCCAAGCGAGCCGAACGGCTGATTTTCTTACGTCCTATCCGGCAATCAGGCGGTGGATTCCGCGGCGTCCTTCTTGTTCTTGCGGCGGCGCGAACCGGGGCCTCCCGGGCCGCCGGCGGGCGTCGTGCCGTGCACAAGGCTCTTGCCCCAGTATTTCTGGATGTAGTAGACGACGGGGCTGGCGATGAAGATGGACGAGTAGGTGCCGACCACGATGCCGATGCACAGGGCCAGCGCGAAATCATTGATCGCATCGCCGCCGAAGATGAACAGCACCACCGTCACGAACAGCGTTGTCAGCGACGTCAGCAGGGTGCGGCTCAAGGTCTGATTGATGCTGGCGTTCATCATTTCGGCAAACGTCATGCCGCGGCCGCGATACAGTTTCAGGTCTTCGCGGATACGGTCGAACACCACGATCGTGTCGTTCAACGAATAGCCGATGATGGTCAGAATCGCCGCGACGACGGGCAGGTTGATCTGACGGCCCAGGAGCGCAAATACGCCCAGGGTGATCAGCACGTCGTGCGCCAGCGCGGCCACCGCGCCAATCGAGAACTTGAGTTCGAACCGGAACCACAAGTACAGGATGATGAAGAACAGCGAATACAACATGGCCAGCACCGCGTCGCGCCGCAACTGGGCGCTCACGGCCGGACCCACGGTGTCCACACGCTGCACCATCTGGCCGGGATCGGAGCTCAGATCCGCCAAGGCGGCCGCAATGCGCGCTGACACGGTGTTGGCGCCGCCGTTTCCATCGGCGCCTGCGTCCGGTGTCTCGGCTGCGGCCGGCGCGGCAGCCTCAGGATTCTCCGGAAGCTGTTGCTCGGTCTGGCTCACCTCGCTGACGCGAATCAGGAACTGCGTGCCGGGGATGGTATCGTCTTCCTTCTCGTACAACTGCACGAGGGGACTGACGAAGCCCGCGTTCGAAAGGCGGTCGCGGATCTCCTGGTCGGCGATATCGTCGCGCGCGTCGAGCGAGACAATCATATTGGTGCCGGTCGTGAAGTCCACGCCGAAGTTGTCGTTGCCCCGCATGGCGAAGAGGATCATGCCGATGACGATGGCTACACCGCTGATGCCAATGGCGAGGTTGCGGCGTTCCATGAACCGGATTTTCGGGTCGGGACTGATGATGCTCAGCATGTGCAGCCGGGTGATGATCTTGCGCTGAATCAGGAACTCCATGATGGCCCGGCTTACGATCAGGGCCGTGAATACGCTGGTGCACACGCCGATACTCAGGGTCACGGCGAAGCCCACAACGGGCCCGGTGCCGAACTGCATCAGCACCGCCGCCGCGATCAGCGTCGTGATGTTGGCGTCCAGAATGGTCACCGTCGCGCGGTCGTAGCCGCTGTCCACGGCGGCCAGGAGCGAGCGGCCATTGCGCAATTCCTCGCGGATGCGCTCGTAGATGAGCACGTTGGCGTCCACGGCCATACCCACGGTAAGGATGAGGCCCGCGATGCCCGGCAAGGTCAGGGTCGATTTGAAATACGCCAGCGCGGCCAGCACCAGCAGGGCGTTAATGATCAGCGCGATGTCGGCCACGATTCCCGCCCAGAGGTAATACACGGCCATGAACACCACCACGACGATTACGCCCAGGATCGAGGAGAGCACGCCCCGGCGAATCAGGTCGCGGCCCAGGCTCGCGCCCACCTGCGCGCTCGATTCTTCAACCAGCGGCACAGGCATGGAGCCCGAGCGCAGCGCGATGGCCAGGTCCACGGCCTCTTCACGGCCGAAATTGCCCGTGATTTGCCCGTTGGTGGTAATGCGTTCCTGGATGTTGGGGGCGGACTCGACTTCGCCGTCGATGACGATGGCGAGGGGTTTATCGATGTTCTGCTCGGTCACCTGGCCCATCTGGGCGCCGCTGGCGGCGTCAAAGCGGAACAGGATCATGTAGCTGCCGTCGGGGGTGCTGTCATTGATGCGCGCGACGGCCTGCTGCAGTCCCGCGCCCGTAATCGAGGGTGTCTTGTTGATCAGGTAGATGGTGTAGACCTGATGGTCTTCCCAGGGCTGGGGCGCGCCGCTGAACGCGATGTCCATGCCCTCGGGAATCAGCCCCTCCACCTGGCGGGCCTCCTCGGCGAGCGCCCGGACCTTTTGGATGTTCTCCTTCGGGATCCACAGGTATGGGCCCGAGATGGGCTTCTGCATCAGGCCGAGAAAATCGGCGTTGCGGGTCGTTTCGAAATGCTTGTCGATGGCGAGGAAGACCTGCTCCTGTTCGTCGGGCATGGCCACGAGATGAAACGTCAGGTAGGCCGACTTGAAGATCAGGTCGCGGGCGCGGTCCAAGTCTTTTTCGCCCGGGAGCTGCACCTGGATTTTGTCGTCGCCAAGGCGGGTGATGATGGGTTCGGTCGACTGGAATTCGAATACACGCCGCTGGATAGTGCGCAGGGTCTGTTCCTGGAAATGCTTGACGATGTCGGTCTCGCTCCATTCCTCGGGGAAACTCTCCAGAACCTTGGGGTCGGCTTTGGTGACGTCAAAGCCGACGATCATGTTGATGCCGCCCTGCAGGTCAAGGCCGAGGTTGATGACCCAGTCTTTGTCGAACTGCGACCAGCGTTTGATGCCGGCGAGGGTGTCGCGGAAGAAACTGGGTTGGCGGGCCTCGAGATCCTCTTGCTTCCAGGTATCCAGACGCTGCTGGCGCTCCTCGGAAGAGAGGGTCATCCACCCGAGGGTGGGGTAGATGTAAATGAGGCCCCAGATCAGCGCGAGAACGATGATGATGGCACGCACAGTCGGGTTTTTCATCGGAACGTCTCCATGGGCCGCGCCCTGCGCGGCGAATCAGCGCGAATCGCGCGGTTATTCGTCACCCGTGCCGGACTCTCTGGTCGCCACCCGCGTAACAGAGCTCCGCTGGAACTCCATCTTTACGGGGGGGTCGTCGCTGACGCGCAGCACGACCGTTTTTTCGGTCAGTCCGACGATGGTCCCATGGATGCCGCCTGCCGTTACCACACTGTCACCCTTGGACAGGGCCGAAAGCATTTCGCGGCGTTCTTTTTCCCGTTTAGTGTTGGGGCGGATCAGGAAGAAATAGAAGATGGCGAGCATCGCCACGAGCATGAGGATCTGCGGGCTGCCGAGAAAACTCCCGCCGCCCGGTCCCTGGGCCGCTTCACCGCCACTCTGGGCCGCCTGCTGGGCGGCTTCCGCTGCGTACCACAATCTCCACACGACGTACAATCCTCCGTTTTGGGAATAGAAAGCCCCCTCAGGCCCGGTAATCCTGGAGAAAGGAGGCCTTGAACTCAATAAAGCGTCCGGCACGGATGGCCTCGCGCATCGCAGCGGATAAGTGTAGCATAAAGAAAAGGTTGTGTAAAGTATTCAAGCGGAGCGACAGTATCTCACGCGCCAGGTAGAGGTGGCGCAGATACGCCCGGCTGTAGGTGCGGCACACGGGGCACGGGCACGCGGGGTCGAGTGGTCCGAAATCACGCTGGTATTTCTGGTTTTTGATGTTGATCCGGCCCTGCGAGGTGAACAGGCAGCCGTTGCGCGCATTGCGCGTGGGCATGACACAGTCAAACATGTCCACGCCGCGTTCGACCGCTTCGAGGATGTCCTCGGGCGGGCCGACGCCCATCAGGTAGCGCGGTTTCTGTTCGGGCAGGCGGGGCGCGGTCCATTCCACCGCGCTCAGCATCGCTTCCTTGCCTTCGCCGACGCTGACGCCGCCGATCGCGTACCCGGGAAAATCGAGGGCGAGGGTGCGGTCGACGCTTTCGCGGCGCAGATGCTCGAAGGTGCTGCCCTGGATGATGCCGAAGAGGGCCTGGTTCGCGGCATTGCGTTCGAGCCAGCGCTGTTTGCAGCGCGCGGCCCACGCGGCGGTCATGCGCATGGATTCGGCGGCCACGGGTTCCTCGACCGGATACCCGGTGCATTCGTCGAGGCACATCATGATGTCACTGCCAAGCGCCTCCTGGATCTCTACAGACGCCTCCGGACTGAGGAAATGTTTCGTTCCGTCGATATGGGACTGAAAAGTCGCTCCCTCATCCGTAATCTGCCGAAGGGCGCCGAGGCTGTAAATCTGGAATCCCCCGCTGTCGGTCAGGATGGGNNTTCGTCGAGGCACATCATGATGTCGGCGCCGATGGTGATCTGGAGGTCGACGGCGCTTTCGGGGGTCAAGATGTGGCGCGACCCGTCGATATGGCTCTGAAACGTCACCCCGTCCGGGGTGACTTTGCTCAATTCGGCCAGGCTGAAGAGCTGGAATCCCCCCGAATCGGTCAGGATGGCGCGCTCCCAGCCCATGAACCGGTGCAGGCCGCCTGCTTCCGCGAGCACGTCCGCGCCGGGGCGCAGGTAGAGG
>DDYW01000053.1:0-43216 GCA_002348185.1 Candidatus Hydrogenedentes bacterium UBA2224
AACCCCCGAACGGGGGTTGAACAGCTCCGGCGTTCTCGTGGATTCCTACGATTACCGGATTAGAATTCGTCGGTCTGATAGGGAAGCGTTTCCCACAGCAAGAGCGTGGCGGGCCGCGGGTCGCGGCGCACGGTCAATTCGTCATCGCGCCGCAGGTTGAAGTACTCCGGGGAACTGTCAAAGGCCAGGACCGCCGGTCCGCGCGTGATGAGCACCCGGAACACCGTATTTTCGGGCGCGATCACATGGGACGTATAGTGGGTCGTGGATTTCAGCGCCAGGCCGATGCCCTGATAGAACACCCCCCGCGTGATCTGATTGAAATAGGCGGTACTTCCGAACGGTGTGCTGATGACGAAGCCGTCGCCGATGATCTCGGCGCCTTCATCGTAGGGCTTGTCGTCGAGCCAGAACTTAAATCGCACCGCCGAGTTGATGCGCCCCATGTGGACATTGACCTCGTTCATGGCGGAGAGGTAGCACAGGGGCTCCTCGTCGCCGTGGCGCACCGCGCATTCGAGCTTCATGTATTCGGTCCGGACCAGCGAACCTTTGGCGAGGCGCTGGACCACCGCCTGGGGCGAATGTGGAATGCACCAGTGGCCGCGCCGGCTGTTGCGGATGGGCACCTTGGGGACGCCGGGCCAGCGCAGTTCGGCGGCCAGCAAGGTGCCGTCGCCGCCGTAGCAGACGACCGTGTCGGGACGGTCGTCGACCACCTCAAGTTCGGAGTGCTTTTCCAGCTCGGGCCGGAGCCTGCTGGCCTCCGCGCCGAACAACAGGATTCTCATGGCGCCTCCCGCCCATTGCCGTACGTATGGTGAATACAGGGTGTGTCTATGGTAGCACTTGGGCGGGGCGTCGCGCCACGGGGTGATTTTGCGGGCGCTCAAAAGAAAGAGGGAGCGCCCCTCGGGACGCTCCCTCGAAATGTCGCTATCGGAGTCCGGTTTACAGGAGACCGAAGATCAGGACCAGCAGCAGAATCAAGCCGCCCAGGCCCGCCAGCAGCGCAAGGATGCTGCCGAAGAACGTGGCCGCTTCATAACTCTCTGCGGAGACCCAGGCATTCGCGGCATCGCCGGTGTCGTCAAGGACGACCGCGATCACCTTTTCGGTTTCCGGATTGTAGACTGCAATGTGAGCGGCGATCTCGGATTCGGTCGCCATCTGGGCGTCGCCGCCGAATTCGCCGTCGGTGCTTACAAACTGAATCGCGCCCTTGTTGGTGGTGGCGTCATTGCCACTGACCAGCAGCGTGCACTGCGAGCTGACGGCCGTCGGACCGAAGTCGTTGAACGTGCCGATAAGCGCGCCGTTTTTCCACGGAATGGGCTTGGGTACTTCGGGATCCAGCAGGTCCGCAACCGCAAAGCTGCGAATCTGGCCGGTCGCCGCGTTGGTCGTGAAGACCTCGTCGCCGGCAACTACGATACCGCCCGGGATGCCGTCGCCCATGTCAACCACCGCCGTGTAGAGCGCGGCGGTATTGTCTGTGGCAACGATACCCAGCTCGGATACGGTCGCGTACTGTTTGCCGTATGCAATGTCGTCCAATTCTTCCACGTAGACACTCACGAGCACGTTGGTGTCATCGAGGTATTCACCGAACAGAACGCCTTCGACAGCGCCGAGCGGGTCGCCCGCGTCCGCCGGATCATCGGCGTCAAACAACCACAGGTCGCCGGTGCCGTAGGCGCCGATGAGGGCCGCGGAATCATCCGGCGAAGCGGCTACAAAGCCCGCCAGACCCTCGCCCGAGCCATCATAGCCCTCATAAGGGGTATAGTCGTCGGCTTCCACGTCCTTTTCCAGAAGCACGGCGGAGCCGTCGTACACGACCAGCTTGCCGCTCTCGAGAGCATCGACACCAACGGAGGTGTATTCACCGGCCGGTCCCGGGAAACCCGGAAGCGCAGTGAAGTCCGTCGGAGGGGTGGAGGGCTGCGCCAACGCCACACTCGCCAGGAGTGTGCACAACACACCGGTTACAGCTAAAACACGATTCTTTTTCATTGAGCATTTCCCCATTTTTCCCGGAGCGTCAGGCTCCGGACCGCGTTTGGAACTCTTCCCCTGAAAGGAAAAGCCGAGAAGGTCGATACCTTCTCCTACCTACCGTACTTGCTTTCACTACCAACCCTGATCACCACAACATCTGGCATGCAGCTTCATGGTAACCACAGGGTAGAGCGTCCAGTATGTACGTTCCGCTTTCACCTCCTTTACACAAGATCGTCGCCTGATAATGCCTCACGAAAACATCTCGGCCTTGTCATGTGCCAGAATGTTCACGCGGTCGTCCACGTTCCATGTGTTTTTAACTATACGGCGAACCGGGCTTGTTTGTCAACCATCGGAGGCCCCAAAACCTGTCAATTTCCTGTGGTCTCGGTCTTCTTTGTGCGGAATTTATGGTTTTTCCTGCATTTCCGCGCAGGATCCCCTCAGAAGCCGCGGCATAGCCCCGCTAAGTTCTTACGGCGTAACGGTGTCAACGAGGCGTCGGCTCTCCTATCGAATCGGTCAGGCCCCCCTCTTGACAGGGTCCCCGGCAACCTGTTGTCATGACGTATGCGGGGCCCGGGCGGGCTGACCGGCCGTCCACCAACGAAAGGAGGCGCGGTATGCCACAGCATTCGCACGTTCGGGGGGCGGGGATTCTGGCCGCCTGTCTTCTGGGGACCTGGCTCGTGTGGAACGCGCGGGCGGAAGACACGCCCGGCTTCAACGAGGCGCGCACGCGGATGGTCGAACTGGACATCGCGCGGACGGGCTGGGCGCGCGAAGGGGTGAAAGACGAGCGGGTGTTGAAGGCCATGCGCGCGGTGCTCCGTCACGAATTCGTGCCGGAATCAGACCGCGGCGAGGCCTACGCGGATCGTCCCCTGCCGATTGGCCATGGCCAGACCATTTCGCAGCCGTACATTGTGGCCTACATGACGGAGATGCTGCAGTTGAAACCGGAGCACACGGTGCTGGAGATTGGCACAGGTTCGGGGTACCAGGCGGCGGTGCTGGCCGAGATCGTGGCCAAGGTCTACAGCATCGAGATCGTCAAGCCGCTGGCGGAGCGCGCAGCGGAGACACTCAAGAAACAGGGATACGAAACCGTCGAAGTGAAGCACGGGGACGGCTATTTTGGCTGGCCCGAACACGCGCCGTTTGACGCGATCATCGTGACGGCGGCAGCGAGTCACATCCCGCCTCCGCTGGTCGAGCAACTCAAGCCGGGAGGACGCATGGCCATTCCGGTGGGTCCGCCGCTCCAGACGCAAAACCTGATCCTGGTGGAGAAGCTCGAAGACGGCGCCCTTCGCCGCCGCAGCGTAATGCCGGTGCGGTTTGTGCCCCTGACGCGCAGCAAAGCCGAGGCGGAATGACGGGGCGTTCTTCGGCCGTGCCGGGCCTGGCCGTGGCGCTGCTTGGCGCGGTGGGCATCGCGTACCAGATCGTGCTGATGCGCATGCTGTCCATAGGGCAGTGGCACCATTTCGCCTACATGGTCATCAGCGTGGCGATGCTGGGTTTCGGGGCGAGCGGGGCGCTTCTGGCGCTGTTCCGGGGGCGGCTCGCGGGCCGGGAACGGACGCTGCTGTGGTGGGGCGCGCTGGCCCTGAGCACGGCTCTGCCCGCCAGCTATGCCCTGAGTCAGCAGGTGCCGTTTGAAGCCTTCGAACTGGCAACGCAGCCTGTGCAGATGCTGCACCTGTTCACGCTCTATCTGATACTGAGCGCGCCGTTTTTTCTCGTTTCGACGTGTATGACATGCGCCTTCCTGCTGGCGCCGCGCTCCGTGGGGGCGCTGTATGCGTGGAACATGGCGGGATCGGGCGCGGGAGCGCTGTTGGCCGTCGGGCTGTTGTATGTGGCCGCGCCGTCGGACTGGCCGGTACTGGGCGCGCTCACGGGAATGAGCGCGGCGGCGTGGCTGCTGCTGGGGTTTGACGGACGCGCCGTGCCGGTCCGGCGACCCGTGGCGGGGTGTCTGGTGCTTGCGCCGGCGCTTGCTCTGCTCCTGGCGGCGTGGACGCCCCTGCGGCTCTCCCAATACAAAGGGCTGTCGTACGTTCTGGATTTCCCCGATGCGGAAATCGTGGCCCGGCGTTTCAGCCCGCTTTCGACGGTAACCGCGGTCCGGTCGGGCCTGATCCGCGAAACGCCCGGCGAGATCACGGCGTATCCCATGAGCGAACTGGGGCCGCTGCCGGAGCAGATTGGGCTGTTTTTCGACGCGGGTTCCGTGTCGCCCATCCACCGGTTTGAGGGCGACTTCGGGGCGTTCGCGTTCCTGGATTATGTGACGGGCACGGTGGCCTACCGGTTGGTGGAGGCTCCGGACACCCTGGTGATCGGTCCGGGCGGCGGCACGGATGTGTGGGCGGCGCTGTATCACGGCGCCCGGCACGTGACGGCGGTGGAGGTGGACCCCGCGGCGGCCGGGCTGGTCGCGTCCAGGTTCTCCGACTTTGCGGGGGGCCTGTACCAGCGGCCGGACGTCACGCTCGTGGTCGCGGAGGGCCGGGGATACCTGCAATCGCACGAACGGCACTACGACCTGATTCAGGTGCCGCTGTTCGGGTCGTTTACGGCGGCAGCCTCCGGGGTCCATGCGCTGAACGAGAGTTATCTGTACACGGTGGAGGCGTTCAGGCTGTTTTATCGCCGCCTGACGCCCGGCGGGGTGTTCGTCGTCACGAGTTGGCTGAAATCGCCCCCGCGCGACGCCATCAAGGTCTTTGCAACCGCGGCCGAGGCGCTGCGCCGGGAGGGCATCGACGAGCCGGGCAAGCATCTCGTGATGATCCGGTCGCTGAACAGCGCGACGCTGGTGGTATCGAAAGCGGTCCTGACGGACGCGGACGTGGCGGCCGTGCGGGTGTTCTGCCAGGCGCGCAGTTTTGATCCCTGTTATTTTCCGGGCATTCTCGAGGAAGAGACCAACCGGCACATCGAGCTTTCGGAAGGGGCGGTGTATTACGACGCGGCGCAGGCGCTCGTGTCGGACCAAGCGGAGGATTTCTACCGGAACTACCTGTTTTACGTGAGGCCGGCCACCGATGCACGCCCGTACTTCTTCCGGTTCTTCAAATGGACGTCGCTGCCGCGTCTGGTGAGGGGGATGGGCGTCGCGTGGGCGCCGTTTGTCGAGTGGGGGTACGTGGCGCTGGTCGCGACCATTCTCCAGGCAGGCATTGCGAGTGCGGTGTTCATCCTGGCGCCCCTGCTGGTGCTGGGCCGGGCGCCGGCGGCACGGGGGCTCAAGCGCTGGGTGGTGCTGTACTTTGGGCTGCTGGGCCTGGCGTACATGTTTCTCGAGATCGTGTTCATGCAACGCTTCATGCTGTTTCTGGCGTACCCGGTGTACTCGGTGGCGGTGGTGCTGACGTCGTTCTTGTTCTTCTCGGGGCTGGGCAGTTGCGCGGCGGGCCGCCTGACGGGCCATGCGGCGCGAAACGTGGCCGTAGCCGTGGCGGGCATCGCCGCGGTGGCGGCGGTCTATCTCGCGGTTCTCGGCCCGGTGTTCGACGCGCTGGCGGGGTTTCCGGATGCCGCCAAGATCGCGCTGAGCGTCGTGGGTCTGGGACCGCTGGCGTTTTGTATGGGGATTCCGTTTCCCCTGGGCCTGCAGGCCGCGACCAACCGGTCGGACGCCCTCTTGCCGTGGGCGTGGGGGATCAACGGGTGCGCGTCGGTTCTGGGCGCGACGCTCGCCACGGTGAGTTCGGTGCACCTGGGGTTTCCGGCCGTGGTGATGCTGGCCCTGACCTGTTACGGCTTGGCCGCGCTGGCCATCCGGCCGATGGTCCGGCGGGAGCGCCCCGGATTCGGGGCGGGGGCGAATGCAGCGGTCAGTTAGCGGGGAGTCCGGCCGCGTCGGCCTCGATGTCCGCGGCAATGGCTTCGAGCGCGCGGGACAGGGCCTGCGCGACGGCCTTGGGCGACGGCGACTCGGCAGGCGTCTGCCGGCTGTACAGGTTCTGGAAGACGACCTGCGAACCCTTTCGGAATCGCAGATGAAGCGTGACCCGCGCCTCCGCGCCCCCCGGCACATCCACCTGCTGGAAGGCCCGGATCTCGCCGTCGAGCACCACAATGGGCTCACCGGCCGCCGCGCGGCCAAATTCGGCGTCGAGTTTTCTGCGGACCAGTTCGGGTACGCTTACCGCCCACTGGGCATCGGCGTAATACTCGATCTCCGTGGCGTCCTTCTGCACGAGAATGTCGCGCCGGGCGAGGTCGTCGGCCACCTCGAGGCGGCCGACCTCGAGGCCGGCTCCGCCCGCGACGGCGCCGGAGGGCGTCAGATCGAGCTGGTAGAAGCGGGTCTCGGCGCTGCGGACGCAGCCCGCCGCGGCCCAGACCAGCACGCCCAGCGCCAAAGCGGCGGGCATCGCCGCCTTTCGAAGCCCCATCCCCGCCAGGACCGTCTTACCCATGGGCAGGCCTCCTCAATGACGCCGCCCCGCGGGGTTGTCGCCGCGGAGGAGCGATTCAGGCTGTTCGGACACCGTTCGTGCGAATTCCCGCAGATATTCGGCCGTTTTCCGCAGGTTCTGGATGGTATCGGCGATATCGGGTTCGTTTTCCGCGAGCAGGGCCCGCGCGTCTGCGCCGAGGCTGTCCAGATTGCCCAGGGCGCTTTCGAGGGCGTCGGCAATGCCGTCGAACCGCTCGCTCAGGGCCGCGGCGCGGTCGAGGATGTCCCGGGCGGTGGCCGCCGCCTCCTGGGCGCTTTCGGTGGTTTCGCGGATGTTCTCGAGGGAGGCCTTGATCTCGGGGCGGTTTTCGGTGACGACCGCGCGGGTGTCTTCGAGCAATTGCCTGGCGCTTTCTTCGATGCCGGTGGCCTTGTCGAGGATGGTTCGGACATCTTCCCGGCTCTCGGAGACGGCGCCCTGGACCTCGTCGATCACTCCGGCGACGGTGGCCAGTTCGGCCTCCCCGTTTTCGGCGGCCTCCTGACGGGCTTCCTCGACCCCCATGAGCGCGCGGAAATCTTCGAGAATGCTCTGGACGGTCCGGGACGTGTCGTCGGCGCCGGCCAGGAGCTTTCCGAGCCCGCCCACAGTCGTGTCCAGTTCGGACCCGGTGGGCACGAGCCCGGCCTCGGCGGTCCCGGTGGTGATCTCGAGGTGCATTTCCGAGGTCAGGGTGGTCTGCGTGACAAACACCTTGCTGTCGCCGTGGACGGGCACCGTTGGGGGCACCTCGAAAGCGACCCGGATCCGTGACGGGTCGTCTGGCGCCAGGGCGATCTCCGTGACACGCCCCACCTTGGTGCCGCCGAACCGCACATCGGCGCCGGGATTCAGCCCCGCGATGTTCGTGAACGAGGCATAGTACGTATGGGTCACGGCGGCGGGGCGGTACCCCTGAATGACGGCAAGAAACAGGGCAGCCACGAGAACGGACCCCAGGACGAAAACGCCCGCCTTGATCTCCGCCATCGTGAAATCGTGTTTTCGCGCCGGCACGGTTCACTCCCCGGTGGTGTCGCCCCGGCCGCCCGGCCGGGCGCGGTTCGCCGCCTGCTCCCCCTGCATCAGGGACCGGACAAATTCCTCGCTTCTTGCCGATTCGTCTTCGGGTTGCCGCCCGAAGAACTGGCGCGCAAACGGGTGGGGATGGGCCTTCAACTCCGCCACGGCGCCGACCGCCACAATGCGGCCTTCCTTGAGCAGGCAGGCGCGGTCGGCGATCAGCTCGACGCTCGCCAGTTCATGCGTTACCACCACACTGGTCAGATTGAAGGTATTCTGCATTTTCCGGATCAGCATGTCCACGCCGGCCGCCACGATGGGGTCGAGGCCGGCGGACGGTTCGTCGTAGAAGATCATCTCGGGATCCATGGCCATGGCGCGGGCGATGCCGGCCCGTTTCTTCATGCCGCCGCTCAACTCGGACGGCTGGTAGTCCTCGTAGCCCGCGAGTCCGACCAGATCGAGCTTGATCCGGGTCATGATCTCGATGGTGGATTCCTTGAGTTTCGTGTGTTCGCGCAGGGGAAGCGCGACGTTGTCGTAGAGGCTCATGGAATTCAGGAGCGCGGCGCCCTGGAAGCACATGCCCATGCGCTTGCGGACGGCGGTGCGCTGGTCCTCGGACATGGCGGTGAAATCTTCCCCGTTGATGAGAATGGCGCCGGCGGCGGGGCGCATCAGGCCGACGAGGTTGCGGAGCAGGGTGCTTTTGCCGCAGCCGCTGCCGCCCAGAATCACGAAGGTCTCCCCGCGGCGAATGTCGAGGTTGATGTCGTCGAGCACGGTGGTTTCACCGTATTTCGCGACGAGGCCGCGCACCTGAATGATGTAATCGTTGTTTATCATAGGAAATAGAAGAACACCGTGAACATCATGTCGACCACGACGATCCAGAAGATGGAGGTGACCACCGAGGACGTCGTCATGCGGCCGACTCCTTCGGCGCCGCCCTCGACCTGAAATCCGCGGTACACCCCCACCCAGCAGATTACCAGCGCGAAAAAGACGCTCTTGACGAGTCCGGTTGAAAAGTCCTTCATCTGGAGGGCGCTCGCGGTGCGCTCGAGATAGAGGCCCGGATCAATGCCCACGACGGCCGTGGCCAGCAGGTAGCCGCCGGCGATCATGACGAATGTGGCCAGCACGGTCAGAGCCGGGACCGCGATGAGCATCGCGAGGAATTTCGGCGCAACCAGGAACCGGATGGGATGGATTCCCATGACCTCGAGGGCGTCGATTTCCTCGGCGACTTTCATCGAGCCGATTTCGGCCGCGATGGCGGAACCGCAGCGGCCGGTGACGAGCACGGCGGTCATGAGCGGCGCGAGTTCGCGCATGGCCGCCACGCTGACCAGGTCGGCAATGAACTGCTGGGCGCCGAACCGCGACAACTGATACGAGGCCTGCATGGCCATGATGGCGCCCACAAGAAAGCACACGAGGCCCACGACAGGAAACGAGTGCGCGCCAAATTCCACGAGGTGGAGAATGGTGCTCCGGACGCGCAGCCCTTGCCCGCGCAGGGGCCGCACCAGGATCCAGTCGATGGTGGAAACCACCAGCAGGCAGACGCGGCAGACGGTATGGAGCCCATTGAGCGAAATCCGCCCCGTCCGCCCGAATAGCGCCACCACCGAGCTCATGGGCGCCGTCCCGTCATGCGCCCGCGGCCTCGCCCACGTCTGGCCGAATGTCGAAAATTTTGTCCAGACGCGAGAGCGAAAGCACTTTGAGGACCGGTTGCGAGGGGGCAATGAGGACGAACCCGATGCCCTTTTTGTCAGATTCGCGCAGACCCTCGACCAGGGTGGCGACGCCCGAACTGTCCATGTACGTCACGCCGCTGAGGTCGACCGCGGCGAGCGCTTCCGCTTTCGGCACGGCCCGGGTGATCGCCTTGCGCAGCTCGGGCGAACTGTACAGATCGACATCGCCGGCCACCTTGACTACACACATCTGACTTCGTTCTTCGACTTCTGTTTTCACGATGAGGCGTCCTGTCTCTTGTGTTTCCCGCCGCGGCCGCCCGCCGGCCGCCCGGCGCGGGGTTGCCCTGTCCTGGTCTGGCTGTCGCGCCGGGCGCGCATGACCACCCGGTTGCCGCGCGTACGGCCCGGCTCGAAAACGGTTTCATCAAACACCCGGTAAATCAGCCCTACGCCGAGTCCGCCCGGCCGGACGTCCCGCCGGTTCGGGTGTTTGTGCGCGGACGGCGCCACGCGGTCCCGCGGCGCGGGCTTACCCGAATCCCGCAACTCGAATTCGAGAAACCGGTCGGTCGCGCCCATGGCCAGCACGAAGCTGCGCGCGGGATTCGAGCCGTACGAATGGCGGATGGCATTGGCGCAGGCCTCGTTGACCGCCAGCACGATTTCGTCCACGCGCCCGCCGGGGAGTCCCCAGCTTCGGGCGAAGCCCCGGACCAGCCCGCGGACGGCCTCGAGGGCCTTCGGATCCGCCTGCACGGTGACGCGTATTCGCCGTTCCATTCCCGTTCCGTCCTCTCCGGCCCGTGTCAACCGGCATACCGCAAGGCGATCATGGTGCAGTCGTCGTGCGGATGAGCCGGCGCGCAAAATGCCATGACCGCCTGGTTCACGGCTTCGATGAGCCGCTGCGGGGAGGCTTCGGACTCCCCGGCGACGGCCTGCTCGATGCCGTGGATGCCGAACTCGACAAACCCTTCGCTTTCGCGCGAGGCGGCGCCCAGGCGGGCCTCGACGATGCCGTCGGAATACAGCAGAAGCGCTTCGCCGGGTTGCAGGGTCGATTGCACCTCGGTCCATTGGATCTGCTGGACCACCCCGAGGGGCGGTCCGCTGGCCTCGCCGAACGGCGTCAACCCGTTCTTGCCGATGAGCAGGGCGGGGAAATGGCCCGCGTTGGCGCTGGCCATGCTGCCGGTGTTGAGGTCCAGGGTGATGTAATGCAGGGTGCAGAAAATGCCGGAGTTGCTGCGGGCGGCGAGGTCCTGATTCAATGCGGTCAGCACCTCGGCCGGCGAAAGGATCGTTTGAACGCGGAGCCGGAACTCGGCGAGCACCTGGGCCATGGTGAGGGCCGCCCCGAGGCCTTTCCCGCTGACATCGCCCACGAGAATGCCGACCCGGTCGCCGGCGGGCTGGACGAAATCGTAAAAATCGCCTCCGACCACCTTGGCGGGCCGGGTTTCACCGAAGACCGCGAATCGGCGGGTGTCTTCGGGCCAGGATTTGACCAGGAACCCCTGCTGGATGGTCCAGGCATGCTCGATTTCCTGCTCGATGCGCTGTTTCTCGAGCATTTGGTGCTGGAGATGGACGTTTTCGAGTGCGAGCCCGGCGGCATTGCCGACCGCGGCCACGAGCAGCATGTCGTCGTCGGTGTACGGCTGATCGGGCCGGTTGCTGTCGACGTAAAGAATGCCCGCCACGTTGCTCTGACCGCGAATGGGTGCGCAGATGATGGAGCGCAGGTCGAGTTCGATGACGCTCTGGGCGAGGGTGATCTCCCGGTCCTGGCGGGTGTCTTGATACAGCACGCTCTCCTTGTCGCGCAGGACGCGCCGGGCGACGGTGTTGCTGACGCGGATCTCGCCGGGCCGGGCGTGGCGCAGGTTTCCCCGCTCGAGCATGTGCACGTGGCCGCATTCCGGGCAGGGCAGGAGTTCAGGCCCGTCGGGGCCCGCGAAGAACACCGCGGCCCGCTGGGCGTCGATGGCGCTGCACGAGGTCTCCAGCACGCGGTCCGCAAGGCCGCAGATGTCGTCGCTCAGCGAGATGTCGCTCATGAGCGTGCAGACGGCCCGGAGCATGGCTTCCTGGCGCGCTCCGATGGAAGAGGGGCGGGCATCGCCTTCGGGCCCGAGCACCGTGCCTTTGAACCAGTCGATGCGCGTGGAGGTGAAGCTCGGCGGGGACGGCTCCGGCGCTTCCTGTTCCTGCTCGAACCGGATGCGGGTCTCACCGATCCGCAGTACGTCGCCCGGGCGGAGCGGTCCTCCGGCCAGGACGGTCTCGTTGTACGCCGTGCCGTTGGTGCTTCCCAGATCGCGCCAGCAGAAATTGGCGCCGATGCGGGTGACCTCGGCGTGGCGGCGCGATGCCGCCGGGTCGTCGATCACGAGATCACAGTCCGGGGATCGGCCAATCACCGCGACGGTCTCGACGGCGAGACGGCGTACGGCACCGTTTTCATCACGGCAGGTGAGATACCCGATTGCCACGCTCCGCTCCTCCGCCCGTCATTCTAGTGCAAAAAGGCCGGAATCACACCAACTTATTATGAAGGTACGCGGTTCATTGGGATGCTGGCGGCCGGCCGTGTCTTGAAACCGGCGGCACCCCCAACTCCCGACAGGGCCCCTGCTCTGTATGCCAGCACCTGCCAGGCTACCCTAACATCTCGGACACAAGGCTTCTTCCCGGGAAGCCGTGGCCTACTCCAGCATGACGGTCTTGCCTTCGCGGGCGGAATCGTGGACGGCCTGCACGACCTGCATGTACTTGAGGCCGTCGAAGAAATCGGGATGATACTCGGCGCCGTCGCGAATGGCGCGAATAAAGTCGCCCTCGACGGACCATTCGCGCAGGTCGCGCGCTTCGCCGGGACGAATTTCCACGGGCGTCAGCGGCTCGCCGGCCCGCGCGCCGTACAGGGCGTCGTCATTGACGTTGTATACGAGGGAGGCCTCGGACCCGAAGATCTGGATTTCCTCTTCGCCGTGATGCACGGCGGCGCTGATGGTGTACTGGACCAGGAAGCCGGCCCGCATGCCCGCGGTGAACAAGACCTGGTCGGGGATCTTGACGCGCGCCGGGTGGCCGGCCGCGTCGAGACGGGTCCGGGTAAAGGTCTGGGCGATGGCGTGGACGGTCCAGGTCCAGCCGAACCAGCGGTGAATGACTTCGGCGTACATGCCGAGGGTGTGCATGTTGAGCCCTGACAGGCGGTCGTCGTTGCGCCAGTGCAGCGGGGTCTCGGGCCGCGCGAACGCGTCGGAAAAACTCTGCACCCGAACCAGGCGGATGTCGCCGAGGGCGCCTTCGCGAAGCAGCCGGGCTATCGTGGCATCGACCGAGAGGCCGATCGGCACGGGGCACAAGGCGGCCACACGGCCGCTGCGTTGCGCCGCGTCGTGCATGGCCCGGGCCTCGCCGAGATCCCGGGCCATGCGCGCCTGGCAGAAGACGTGTTTCCCGGAACTCAGGGCCGCGACGCTGACGTCTTTGTGCAGGTACGGCCAGGTGCCGATGAACACCGCGTCAATATCGTCGCGCTCGACGAGTTGTTGCCACGAATCGCAGATCTCGGGGATGCCGAACTGGGCCGCCGCGCGTTCGGTCGATTCCCGGGTGCGGTTGGCCACGGCGACGATTTCCACGCCGTCGAGACGGCGAAGACCGGGCACATGACGGCTCCTGCAAATGCCGCCCAGCCCGACAAATCCCACGCGAATGGTGTCCATCCCGATCCCGTTTCCTCCCGCTCGCTCGCCGCCTGAAGGTTCGGTTGCCCATGGATGTCATGACCCTTCGCGAGGCGGCGCGCAACCCCTACCCGGCCCTCAGCATGCGCCTTTCCTGTGCGGCGCCGCAAGCCCGGCACGCCGGCGCCACGCCCGGCGCCACGCCCGGCGGACTCGTGTTCAGCGCGTCTATCTGGAAAGGTCGATGGGCTGGCTGTCGCGGCCGGTCACTCGCACGCAGAACTGCCAGTCGGCGGCGCCCTGGAGCACCTTGATAAGCACGCGGTTCACGCCCGCGGTCAGCGACGCGTTGACCTTGTCCTCGTCGACCGCCATACCGCGGGCGGCATTGGTTCCGTGAAGCCGCTGGCCATTGATCCAGAGTTCGCAGCCGTCGTCGCTGCCGATTTGAAAAATGACGTCGCGGGCTTCCGGGAAAGACAGTTCGGCGTACGCGTAGGCCGCCACATGTTCGGCCGGGTCGAGCCGGGCGCGCAGTCCGATTGCGGCGGGCACGCTGTCTGTCTCCGCGGCAAGCCACGTGTACGTCTTTCCCTCAAAATCGACCGGGTCGCTGCCCGTGCAGGCGGTTTCGTCCAGGAACGAGCGGTTAAATGCCGTGCCGTCGGGGTTGGGGAAGGGCCCGAGGAGCTTCCAGTCGGTCAGGAATCCCTGGCGTTGCGCCAGCGCCTTGCGGCTGATGCCCAGGGCGGCGAGCTTCTCGAGCGCCAGATTCGTGACCTGGGCGAACGAAGAGGTCTCGGCCGCGTGAAACAGGCGTTCTTTGGCCGCGTCGGGATTGGTGTCGGCGGCGGCGCAGGCCACATAGGCGCATTGGGCGGCTTCGAGTCCGGCCGGGGTCAGCGCCGGGGGGCCTGTGGCCGGTTGCGGCTGCCACAGGTTCAGCGAGTCGAGGTACACCGCGGTCGCCTCGCCGGGAAGCTGTTCGAGGGCGGCGAAAGCGGCGACGGCATGTTTTTCGGACAGCCCGCTGCCCAGCAACTCTATGCATGCGGCCCGTGCGGCTTCGGTGTCGCCCGCGGGAATCATGGCCGCGATGCGTTCGAACGCGGCATCCAGGGCACGGGGGCGGGTCCATTCCGAACCCGTCCTGGCCACGATCAGGAGGTCCTCGAAGGGGGGCGCTTCGCCGGAAAGGAGCGTGGCCGTTACGCGCACTTCGGGAGCCTCGTCGGCGCGAGCCGCTTCCAGAAGACGCGAAACGGATTCCGCGTTCCGTTGCTGAAGGATCTGGAGCAGCGCGGCTTTGCGCGGGGGCTCGCTTTGTTCGTAGGCGCGGGCGAGCTTGTCGTTGAGGCCTTCCTGGCGCGCTTCGACCAGCGCGCGGAATGCCACCGTGCTGACGCCCGGATGGAACAGGTAGCCCAGCGCCTGGGCGGCGAACGCCTCGGAATTCGCGGCTTCGAGCCCGAGAATCGATTCGCTTACGTGCTCCGGCTCGTTCGAATAGGCGGCCACGCTCTGGTAGATCTCGGCCGCTTCGTCGTTGTGGCCCTGTTCGCGAAGCCGGTACGCGGCTTCCAGCGCGGCCTGGACATAGAGGACGCGTTCCTCGGGCGTGAACGAAGGCCGGCGCGCGAAGATCCGGTGCGGAGGCACGCCGAATGCGCCCAGGGCGTTGAGGCAAGCGAACCCCACGCGGCGGTTCTCGCTGGTCTGCGCCAGTTCCGTGAGCACCGGGATCGCTTCGGGGGCCTGCCGCCGCGCCAGGGCTTCGGTCACGCGAAGCTGGACGTCTTCTGAAGAAGAGGAACGTAATGCGTCCATCAACGCCCGCGTGGCCGTTTCGCCGGGGATGCGTTCCAGGGCGATGCGCGCGTCCTCACCCACGGCGGGGTCTGCGAGGAGGCCCGCCAACACGGGCACCTCGGCATCGGAGGCCGCCAGCCCAAGATAATGCAGGAGTTCGCGGCGGAGCGGCTCGTCCGTCGAGGTCTGAACCGCTTCCGCGAGCGCCTGGGCGGCCGCATTGCGTTCGTCCGGGGCGCCGGGCCGTCCCGCGTGCGCCGTGATCACGCCGATGGCGCGCAGCGCGGCCCCGCCGGCGCCCGGGTCTCCGGTTTCCGCCAGCCGGGCCAGGGGCACAATAGCGGACGCGCCGAGCGGCCCGGCCGATTTCCAGGCTTCAGCGCGGACGTCGGCGTTGGGGTCGGCAATCCGCGCGAGGGTATCGTTCAGTTCGACAGCCCGCGCGGTCCAGCATGCCAGGGCGCAGGCGGCCATGAGGAAGCCTGTCGTGTACACGCGACGTTGTGTGTTGCGCATGGAGTAATTCCTTATAGGTGCCACGGGCCGCGGCCCGAGTTTCCCAGCATGCGGTTCGCCTGTTCGTCGTTGATGAACCGTTCGCTGGCGTGGTCCCAGTCGAGGGGGCGTCCCAGCCGGTAGGCAAGATTGGCCAGGATGCACAACTTGGCGACGTTATGGGCGGGGGCGATGTCCATGATCGGCCGCTGACGCGACTTGATGCATTCGAACCAATCCTCGTGATGGCCGGGACTCCGGTACACGGGCGCGCTGCCCGCAGGGGGCTCGTATGTGTCCGCACCGGAGACAAGGCCGCCGCCGTCGCCTCCGCCGACCGTCAGCGAGCCCTTGTCGCCGTAATAGACCGCGCCGAACTTGGCCTCCGTGCCTTCGGGCACGGTGCCGGGCTGTTTCCAGACGATGCTCAGGTCGGGGTCTTTGAATTCCCAGGTGACTTCCATGGTGGTCGGGCAGTCGTACATGCCTTCGTGAGGCGGTTCGCCCACGGCCGTCACGCGTACCGGGCCCTTTTCGTCCAGACCGAGAAACCAGCTCGCCAGACTGAGCACATGGGCGCCGCGGTCGCGCACCTGGCCTCCGCCAAACTCGAGGAACCAGCGGAAATTGAAATGCACGCGTTCGGGGTTGTAGGGCACCCAGCGGGCGGGTCCGAGCCACAGGTCCCAGTCCAGATGGCCGGGGGCGGGCCCGTTCTTCGTGGGGTCGCCGCCGACCGGGTTTTCGTAATGCCAGCATTCGACCCGGGAGACGTTTCCGAGTTCCCCGTTGCGCAGGTACGAGCAGATTCTCCAGGCGTTGGGCATCGAGCGGCCCTGCGACCCTACCTGCACGATCCGTCCGTAACGGCGAGCCGCCTCCACCATGGCGCGGCCTTCCTCGACGGTCACGCTCGAGGGCTTCTCGACGTAAACGTCCTTGCCCGCCTCACAGGCCTGCACGGTCATGACCCCGTGCCAATGGTCGGGGGCGGTGATGAGCACGGTATCGAGGTCGTTGCGGTCGAGAATCCGCCGGTAGTCCTTGCAGGTCTGCGTTTCGGGGCGGGCGGTCTTCATGGCCTCGGCGAGCTGGGTGTCATCCACGTCGCAGATAACCGCGATCTGGTCGCGGAGGCGTCCGAGATGGTAGCGCCCCATGCCTCCGGTGCCGATCTGTCCGATGACGATACGGTCGTTGGCGCCCGGTCTGCCGGGTGCGGCCAGTACGCCCTGGGGCAGCACCATCGGGGCTACGGCCGCCGCCGTAGCGCCCAGGAACATTCTGCGGGAAATGCGTTTTCGGGACATGTGAAGGCCTCCAGACCGGCCGGTGCCGGTGTTTGCCTTGTTCGAGGGGGTCTTGTCCGGCAGAGCGGCCCACCCTCGATTGCCTGAATGAGTGAGGAAAAACGGGGCCTGTAATCAGGCGCCGCGGCTAAGCCTAGTCAAAATGCCCGCCGGGATCAAACACGCACGCCCACACCGGTGGTGGCGGTCCTGCACCGGAGGCGGCAGAAGAAATCATCACAATCGAGGTTGGGGGACGGATTGAACGCGCTTCCTCCGCCGTGCCCGGTCTTTTGCCGGTCTCGGGCGCCTGTGATAGGATACGCCGGAGGCTGGAAAGGAGAGGGAATGCCATGAAACTGGGCCGATTGCGGAACCTGTGCTTGTTGCTGTGCATCGTGGGTGCGGCCTGCCAGACCACCCGGACCGCGCCGCCGGACACCGAAGCGCCCGTCCTTACCGCGCCGCGGGGGTATCAGCCGATGTCTTACGTGTCGACGCTCCAGTTGGACGAGGGCGAGTATCCCGATCTGTTCGGTGCGGAGTCCTCGGCCGTCTGGGTCGATAACGACGTTACGGAATTGAAGTACGCGCGTGAGCGTGAAGCGGGGAGCACCCCGCCCGAAGGGCTGGTGGCGGCCGCCCGCGCAATCAACCGGGACTTCTTTGTGTTCGAGTGCCACATCGAATCGGTGTTCCGCGACACGAGCATTGCGTACGACGTTGTCGGATTCCGGGGCATCGATGTGCACCTGGAAACGCCCGACGGAAAACAGATTGACCCCATCCAGATTATCATCGGAACGCCGGTGGAGGAGGAACAGCGCGGCACACTGAGGCTGTTCCGCCGGACCAATATCGTGGTCTTTCCCCGGCAGGACCTGTGGACCGGGGGCGACACCGTCGCTGTGGGGAGCGGAGCGGTCCGGCTGGTGCTTTCCGGCCACGGGTCGACGTTCTGCTTTGAATGGCCCGAACTGCCCCAAGCCTCGGCGGAGACCGGTTGGTCCTGGAAACCGTCCGAGAACGAAACCGTGCAGGTGGTGAAGGTATCGTTCAGCAATCTGTACGGGCGGCTTCGGCGGCTGGCGCACACCTTCGACTGAGTCGGCTTCGCGCAGCGCGGAGACTACACACACCATGCGGTCCTGTTTGAAGACATTGATGGTCAGCGTCGGGATTGTATTGATCCTGATCGCGGTTCTCCTGCTGCTGGCGGCCACGCAACTGAAGACGGTGGCCCGCAGCGGCGTCGAACGCACGCTGAGCCTCGCCTTCCTCACCGATGTGTCGGTGGAAGACGTCGATATTGGGCTTCAGAAGGGCCACGTCGAACTCCACAATCTGGTCGTGGGCAATCCCGCGAGTTTCCGGTCGGGCCCGGCCATGGAATTCAGCACGGTGGTGGCCGACCTGGATCTGAAAACCCTCTTTTCCGCGACCCCCACCATCCGCTCCATCGTGGTCAGGGATGTCCACGTGAATCTGCGCCATGAGCTGGCCGAAGGCGCCAATCTCGCGATGCTGGCGCGGCACGCGTCGCGGTTCTCGAAACGGGATGAGACCAACGGGAGCGAAGGGGGCGAGCCCGCCGCAAGCCCGTCCGACGGACCGGGCCGGGAGTACATCATCCAGGAACTCCGCTGCGAGGGCGCGACGGTGGCCATGAGCAGCAACCTGGTTCCGAGCTCGGGGGTGAAGGTCGAGGTGGCCCCGTTCACGATGACGGAGATCAGCAACAGCCAGCCCATCTCGACGGCGGACCTCAGCGCGATTTTCATCCGCTCGCTCATCCGCCAGACGCTGTCGACGAAGGGACTGCTCCGTCCTATTGCCGACCTGTTGCGGGGCGAAGAAGAAACGGCCGGCTCGAATGTCACGCTGATCGAGGAACCCGAACCGCAACTGCGAGAATAGGCGTGCGCGGCCGCGTGTTCGGGGTCCGCGCTTGCTTGACTGCCCCCGGGCAGTGGGGTATCATCCAAAACCGCAACGCGAGGGTTGTCTCGACCTGCCCTGAACGACGTGACGGCTCTGCACTCAGTAGGGAGGCCTCTGCATCATGGCGAGGGTGGAACTTAAGAACGTCCGAAAAGTGTATCCCGGCAATGTCGAGGCCGTGAAGAACGCCAACCTCAACATTCACGACAAAGAGTTCATCGTTCTGGTCGGCCCCTCCGGATGCGGGAAATCGACGACCCTCCGCATGATCGCCGGTCTCGAAGAGATTTCCGACGGCGAGATCTACATCGGCGATACCCTCGTAAATGACGTGCCGCCCAAGAACCGCGACATCGCCATGGTGTTCCAGAACTACGCCTTGTATCCGCACATGACCGTGTACAAGAACATGGCGTTTGGGCTGATGCTGCGCAAGTACCCCAAGGCTGAGATCGAACAGCGCGTGCATGAGGCGGCGCAGATCCTCGGCATCGAACACCTGCTCGACCGCAAACCCAAGGCGCTTTCCGGCGGCGAGCGCCAGCGCGTGGCCGTGGGCCGCGCCATCGTGCGCCAGCCGAAAGTGTTCCTCTTCGACGAACCCCTGTCGAACCTCGACGCCAAACTCCGTGTTCAGATGCGCGCCGAGATCAGCAAGCTGCACACGCGGCTGCAGTCCACCATGATCTACGTGACGCACGACCAGGTCGAGGCCATGACCATGGGCGACCGCATCGTGGTGATGCTGGACGGCGTGATCCAGCAGATCGCGCCGCCACTGGAGCTCTACCACCACCCGGTCAACAAGTTTGTCGCGGGATTCATCGGGAGCCCGCCCATGAATTTCCTCGAGGGCGACCTGGTCGCGGAGAACGGGGCGCTGCGGTTCCACGACAAGAGCCATACACTCCACATCGATGTTCACGAGTCGCAGTTCGCCGCGCTGAAGCATTACGCGGGAGAAAAGATCATCCTGGGCGTCCGGCCGGAGCATTTTCTTGAAAACCACTCCCAGCAGGCGGCGCCGGGCCGCAGCATGACCGCGAATGTCGAGGTCGTCGAGCCCATGGGCCATGAGGTGTATCTCTATCTCGACGTGGGCGGCCAATCCATTACGGCCCGGATCCCGGTGGGCGAGACCGAGCCCGCGGTCAACAAGCCGCACGTCCTCGATATCGATACCCAGGGGATCCACTTCTTCGATATCCAGACCGAAGCGGCCATCACCTGAGCGCGCGGGCGCAGGGACCGCTGGGCACACGCGCTCTCGCGGCGAACCGCCGGGTCTTCGGACGCTCCCTGTGATTCCAGAACGGCGAGACCTGCGGGACGCACGGGGCCCGGGAAACGCAGGGCCGAAGACGGGCCCCGCTGAAGCGAAGCGAAGGGAAGGGATGCCATGGCGATCCTGGTCACCGGCGGAGCGGGCTACATCGGCAGCGTGGCCACGGAGCTGCTGCTCGCCGCGGGCGAGCGCGTGGTCGTGCTGGACAATCTGTCGCGGGGCCATCGCGCGGCGGTGGCGCCGGGGGCGGAGTTCATCGAGGGCGACACCCGGGACCGCGCGCTGCTCCAGGCGCTTTTCGGGCGTCACGACATCGACACGATCATGCATTTCGCGGCGTTTGCGCTGGTGGGCGAATCGGTCGAGCATCCGGCCCTCTATTTCGAGAACAACGTCAACGGCACCCACACGCTGCTGAACGCCGCCGTGGACGCCGGGGTGAAACGGGTCATCTTCAGCTCGACCTGCGCGACCTACGGTTTTCCGGACCGGATTCCTCTGACCGAGGAGCTGCCCACGCGGCCGATCAATCCCTACGGGC
Organism: Candidatus Hydrogenedentes bacterium UBA2224; assembly: GCA_002348185.1. Lineage (GTDB taxonomy): Bacteria > Hydrogenedentota > Hydrogenedentia > Hydrogenedentales > SLHB01 > UBA2224. The sequence goes on from DDYW01000053.1 coordinate 20,252, forward strand.
TCTCGAAACGGATGGTCGAAGAAATCCTGGAATGGTATGCGAAAGCCTACGATTTCCGGTATGTGGCCCTGCGCTATTTCAACGCGTGCGGCGCCACGGAGGTCCACGGCGAAGATCACGAGCCGGAAACCCACCTCATCCCCAACGTTTTTCGCGCCATCACCGGTGAGGGCGGGCCGCTGAAGGTGTTCGGCGATGATTACGCCACCCCGGACGGCACGTGCATCCGCGATTATGTCCACGTGACCGATCTGATCGACGCCCATATCCGGTCCGTCAGGTACCTGCGCGAGGGCGGGATGTCCGACTACTTCAACCTGGGTACTGAGACGGGGAATTCGGTGCTGGAGGTGATTCGGGCGGTCGAGCGGGTCACCGGCGGCGCCGTGCCGTACGCGTTCGCGGCCCGGCGGCCGGGCGACGCGGATCGGCTGGTGGCCTCGTCGGCAAAGGCCCGCGAGGTCCTCGGCTGGCAGCCACGGAAGCGGGACATCGAGGTCGTGGTGAATGACGCCTGGCGCTGGCATCAGGCGCATCCCGGCGGCTACGGCGACTGAGGCCGGAGCCTCTTTCCTCAAGCGAGGGGCACGGGCGCTAGGCCGCGGCGGGGGCGCGGTACACGGTGAACAGGACCGTCAGATAGGCGGCATACACCCACAGCAGCACGATCCCTTCCCACCGGCTGAGTTTTTTCCCCGTGAATCCAAACACGAGAAGCAGCCCGGTCAGAAGCAGCATGACCGGAATGTCGAAATGCAGGCTTTGCGCATCGAACGGAACCACCATGATCAGGGAACTCACCCCGAGGACCCACGCCAGGTTCAGAATGTTGGCCCCGATGATGTTGCCGATCGAGAGCCCCCGCTGTTTTTTGGCGATCGCCGCGAGGCTGATCACCAGTTCGGGCGTGGACGTGCCCAGCGCCACCAGGGTCAATGCGATCACCTGCTTCGAGATTCCCGCCGCGAGCGCCAGGTGTTCGGCGCAGTACACGACCAGTGGGCTGCCGGCGATGACGCCTACCGTGCCCAGGAGGAAATAGGCAATGATCCTTCCCGTGGTCAAACCGGTCGCAAGCTCCACACGCTGGGCGCCATCCACGGAGGTTTCCGAGGCCAGTTCCTCCAGAAGGGCTTCGCGGGCCGGTTCTCCAACGTCTTGCGCCCGCGGGGCCCCGGGCCTCCGCGCCGGCATCGCCGAACGAATGTTCGCGGCGAGATACACCGCGAGACAAACAAGCATCGCGACACCAGCCCAGCGCGTGCCCTCGGGAAACGCGTAGCCCATGCAGGTAAACACCAGGCACACGAAAAACAGGCCCAGGCTGCTGCGCAAGAACCCTTTGCGGGCCACCCCCATCGGCGCAAGGACGATGCACAGGCCCAGAATCAGGCCGATATTGGCGATGGTCGACCCCACGGCGTTGCCTACGGCCATTTCCACCTGCCGGTTCAGCGCCGCGGTGACCGACACGGCAAATTCGGGGAGCGTCGTGGCGAGGCTCACCAGGGTGGCCCCGATGACGATGTCCGGCACGTTCAGGCGGTAGGCGATGCTGACCGAGGCGTCCGTAAACCAGTCCGCCGACTTGACCAGCAGAACCACCCCGAGGCCGATTCCGAGCACGTAAAGCAGAATTTGCATAGTGCGCGGGAGTATAGCATGGCCGGGTCTGAGGCATGAACACGAACGCGGGAACTTTAATCGCCGGAGAAGCACGACGTGAATGCGGTGGCCGCTGACGGGGTCCAGAAGGACGCGTTGCGTGTCCGGCGGTCGGGCGCGGCGGTGTGGACCGGGTGGACATGGTGGACCGTGTGGACGCGATGGACAGGATGGACAGGATGGANNCAGGATGGACAGGATGGACAGGATGAACGACTCTGCCCCAACGACTCCGCAGGGGTCGAGGCCGCGGGCAGGGCTCATGAACCCGGCGTCGTCCCGGGCGAAGGCCGAGGATCGGGCGCCTCCCCCCATCTCAACCCCCGAATGGGGGTAAAACAGCCCCGGCGCCTTTATTTCGACCTCTCCGCCATCGTTCAGGCCGGTACGTCCATACGGTCCATACGGTCCATACCGTCCATTACGCGCCCCCCGATCGCCTCCCTCAAAGTTCTCCTCGTCCGAACGGGGCGGGAACGCGTCTGGAAACCGGGGACGCGAGTTTTCGTCGCATTTGGGACGGAATTCGTGCTAGGATCCCCCGCTAATCCACCTGAAAGGAAGCAGAATGCTGGGATTTCGCAGATTAATGCGCGAGGCGCTTGCGGAAGACGTCGGCCAGGGCGATATCACGACAAAGTCGACGGTGTCCAAAGAGGCGCGGTGCCGGGTGCGGTTGGTTGCCAAACAAACGGGCGTTTTGAGCGGCATCGAAGTGTTTCGAGCGGTGTTCGACTTGTTGACGGCGCGCGTCCGGCACTGGGAAGCCCTGGAAGACGGGGCTCTGTTTGTAACCGGAGACCGGGTGGCCGGGTTCGAGGCGAATACGGCCGCGGTGCTGACCGGCGAGCGGCTCGCGCTCAATTTTGTGCAGCACTTGTCGGGCGTCGCGACGGTGACTCGCCAATACGTTGAGGCGGTGAAGGGGCTGGACGCCCGGATCTGCGATACCCGCAAGACCACGCCTCTCATGCGGGCCCTGGAAAAAGAGGCGGTGATCCATGGCGGAGGTACCAACCACCGGTTCGCCCTGTTTGACGGGGTGTTGATCAAGGAGAACCACATTGTCGCCGCGGGCGGTGTCCGCGCGGCGGTCGAGAAGGCCATTCGCGGCACGCACCACCTGATGAAGGTGGGCATTGAAGTTACCAACCTGACGGAACTGAAGGAGGCGCTGGCGGCGGGCGCCGATTCGATCCTCCTCGACAACATGAGCCTTGAAGAGATGGCCAGGGCCGTCAAGCTGACGGCGAAGCACAAAGTCATTCTCGAGGCCAGCGGCAACGTAACCCTCGAGCGCGTGCGCGCCATCGCCGAGACGGGCGTGCACTACATTTCCGTCGGGGCGCTGACGCATTCCGCGCCCTCGGTGGACCTGTCGTTGCTCATCGAAAATGTCTGAGTCTCCTCCCATGGAGCCGCTCTTTTCGCGGCCGCTGCACACCCGGGTGGTCGGCTCGCGCATCCTGGTGTTCGAATCGGTGGATTCCACCAGCTCGCGGGCGTTCAACAGCGGCCGCGACGGCACGGTGGTGGTGGCGGAACACCAGACGGAGGGCCGTGGCCGGCATGGGCGGGCCTGGCACAGTCCTCCGGGTCTGGGGCTGTGGTTCAGCGTGGCGTTCACGGGCGGCGTGGACGGGCTGGAGTTCGCCGCGCCCCTGGCGGTGCGGGACGGGCTGCGCCCCTTTTGTGCGCTGACCCTCAAATGGCCGAACGATCTCCTGGCCGAATCGCGCAAGATCTGTGGTATTTTGGTTGAACGCCGGGCCGGCACCACGGTGGTGGGCATCGGGATCAACGTGCGCCACCGGCCCGAAGACTTTCCGCCCGAGTTGCGTGCTACCGCGGCGTCCATCCTGATGGCGACGGGCCGCGCTCCGGAGCGGGGCGATGTGCTCGAGCGCGTGTTGACCACGTTGGATGACCGGGTCTGCGCGTTGCGCGCGGGGTTGGGCGAAGTGGTCCGGCGGGAGTGGGCGGCCGCCTGCGACGTGGAGGGCCGGCGCGTCCGGTATCGCGGCCTCGATGGATTTGTGACCGCGATCGACGGCCTCGGCGGGCTGGTGCTCGATACGCCCGCGGGCGTGCGCCGGGTCTTGTTTGGCGAGCGCCTCGAGTGGATGGAGGACAAATCATGCTGCTCGTGATGGACGTGGGAAACACGATCACCGCCATCGGCCTCTACGAGGGGCCCGAATTGCGGGCCCACTGGCGCAGCATCACGGGAAATTACCGTACGAGCGACGAATTGCGCGTCTTCCTAAACATGCTGCTGCAGGGCGAGGGCCTCGAACCGGAGATGGTGAACGGGTGCTGCGTATCCAGCGTGGTCCCGTCCCTGAACGCCGCCCTGATGGACTTGTGCGCGAACCATTTTGAGGCGGAACTGGTCTTCGTCGAGCCGGGAGTCAAGACCGGCCTCGTGATCCAGGTCGACAACCCCAAGGAGGTCGGCGCCGACCGCATCGTGAATGCCGTCGGCGCGCTTGAAACGCACCAGGGCTCCTCTATCGTGATCGATTTCGGCACGGCGACTACGTTCGACGCGATCACCGCGCGGGGGGAATACCGGGGCGGCATCATCGTGCCCGGCATCAAGACCGCGGCCGATGCCCTGTTCGAGAAGTGCGCGAAGCTTCCCAGCGTCGAGATCGTGAAGCCGGCCACCGTCATCGGGAAGAACACGATTGACCACATTCGCTCCGGGCTCACCTATGGGTATGCCGATCTCGTGGACGGTCTCATCTTCCGTATGGCCGCGGAAATGGGCGACAAGCCGCTCGTACTGGCCACCGGGGGGTTCGCGGAACTCGTGGCGGGCATCGCCACGCGGATCGACATTGTGGACCCGTACCTGACGTTGAAGGGGCTTCGGGCCGTGTTTCTGAAAAACCGGAAAGGCGCCGCATGAAGCGGCTCTGCGCGATGGTCCTGCTGTTTGCCGCGGGGGCCCTGCTGCCGGCCTGCGACCGGGGACCGGCCCCAGCCGATGCGCCCGTGCCCGGCGTCCCGGACGCGCCCGACAGCCCCCAGCCCCCTCCGCCCGCGGCGGCGCGGTTGACCGAATTCTTCTTCTACCGGGCGGGCCAGGGCGGCGTCGAACAACGGCCCTCGTTCGTGATGCGCACGCCTGCCGTATCGATCACGGTCGAGGGGGAAGCCTTGCTCGAACAGGTCGAAGCGGAGATTCACGGCCGCGACAATGAGGTGACGACGATCCGGGCCGAACGGGGCCGCTTTGACCAGCAGGCAAAAACGGCTACCATGGAGGGCGCGGTCGTTCTCGAACGGGGCACCATGCGCGTCGAGATGGAAGACCTTGTCTGGCTCGACGAACAGCGGATGGCCCGGACGGACAACCCGGTGCGGATCCTGGACGAAGGAGCGGAATTGGCCGCGGAGAATCTGGAGTTTCATCCGGATGAAGGCGCGCTGTTCCTGGACAATCTGGCGGGCGACGTGACGCTGGCAGGGAGAACGGAACCATGAAGAAGCGGGTTGTGGCATTCGCGCTGGTCTTGATTGTGGCGGCGGGCGCAGGGGCGGCCGAGATGAAGTTCGACCGCATGAGCATCACCAAAGCGCCCAAGGTCAAGATCTCCGAAGGCCGCTGGCATATGCAGGGGGGCGTCGCCCTGACCCTGTTCTCAAAGAATCCGCAGGAAAAACCCCTCGATATCCAGGCCAGCGAGATCGTGTTTGAGTGGCAGCCGGGCGAACAGCCCCAGAAGGTCGACCTGAAGGGAAATGTCAGCGTGGACGGCGAAATCGGCACCATCTCCTCCCAGACCGCCCTCCTGGACATGGCCGCCGACACCCTGATCTTCACGGACAAGGTGAACATCAATTCCGAGGCGTTTCAGGGCATTTCGGCCTCACGCTTCATCTACCACCTGGGAGACGGCAGCATCGAGATGGACGACATGGTCACGACCGACACCATCTCGCTGGAAAACCTGGGCGGCGAGGGCGAAGCCCAGGATCCCATGCTGCTCACGGTGGCCGACGTGACGGACTGGCAGGGCATCATCCCCGCCATCAAAGCGCAGGCCGCCGCCGATGCGGCGTCTCCCGGCAAACGACTCGTTGCGCTCCTGCCGGAGGAAGCCCGGGCCCAGTTCAATGCCATGGCTTCGGATGCGCAGTTGACCGCCGGCATGAGGAAAGACTTTGTCGGACAGCTCAACAAGGTGCTCCAGAGGAAGGACTTTTATGAGGCGGCGGCCTGGGAAGGCGTAGCGTTGCCCGAATCCGTGCAGGCGCTGGTCAATGCTAAACCGGCCTCCGGGCCGGACCTGATCAAGTTGAATCGCGGCCTGTTCGAAGCGGCGTTCCCGCAGTTTGTCGCCCGCAAGGTCACTCCATAGCCCGGGCCGGAAGGAAGTTTGCGTGTCCCAAACGAATCACGCCTTGTTGCGCACCGAGGGGCTTGTGAAACAGTTCAAGCGCCGGGTGGTGGTGCGCGATGTCAGCATCGAACTGCATCCCGGCGAAATCGTGGGGTTGCTGGGTCCCAACGGGGCGGGCAAGACGACGACGTTCCGCATGATCGTAGGCCTCTTGCGCCCGGATCAGGGGGGCATCTATTTTCAGGACCGCGACGTCACGAAGCTGCCCATGTACCGCCGGGCGCGCGAGGGCATGGCCTACCTCCCCCAGGAAGCGTCGGTGTTCCGCAAACTCACTGTGCGCCAGAACCTCCTTGCCATCATGGAATACCTGCCCTTGACCGCGGCCGAACGGGAATCCCGCGCCGATGCCCTGCTCGACGAAATGGGGATCGCGCACGTGGCGGAGAGCCCCGCGTACACGTTGTCGGGCGGGGAACGCCGCCGCACCGAAATCTGCCGCGCGCTGGTCACCAGCCCCAAGGTCTTTCTGCTCGACGAGCCGTTCGCGGGCATCGACCCGATCGCCGTGGCCGATCTCCAGGAAACGGTCGCGCAGCTCAAGAAAAACGGCATCGGCGTGCTGATTACCGACCATAACGTCCGTGAAACCCTGGAAATCACCGACCGCGCCTACATCATCAGCGAAGGCCGCATCAGCGTGGCCGGCACCCCCCGTGAAATCGCCGAAAACCCCGTGGCCCGCCGCACCTACCTCGGCGAACGGTTCCGGATGGATTTCGACGGCGAAAACGCGAAATAACGTCCTGTTTCCCGGCTCGCGGGACGCCAGACGGCCCCGTGCTCGCGGAAGTTCCCTGAAGTCATCCGGCGATTCGGATTTCGCGGCGCCGCGGGGCATGTGGTACGATCCACGAGTTGCAGGTCAAGACAGTGAGGAAATGAGCGTGGCGGCACCATTGACCAAGGGAAAGCAGGCTTTCGTGCGCTACCGGGAGGAGCGCAGACCGGTAACGATACTGGAGATATGCGACGACACGGTGGCCGTGACGGCGCCGGAAGGGTCGTTGCCGGCCAAAAATCTGGGCGTGTCTCTCGAAATCCCCACGCTTGAGGGGACGTATTGCTACCACACGCACGTGGCCACGGCGCCGCGCCCTGGCGATGATGTCCTGCTGCTGAGGCGGACAGCCAGCGTGGAGCGGTTTGACCGTCGGCGCACGTGGCGCGTTCCGCTGCACACCCGCACGAAGGTATCGCGGCTCGACGACCGCCGCGCGTTTCAGGCCCTGGTGGTGGATGTGAGCGCCGAAGGCGCGCTCCTCTTCACGGTCGGGCATTTCGAGCCCGGCGACGTGGTCACCTTTCGTCTGCATCTGCCGGACGAATTGCCCCATCAGGTCAGCGCGCGCGTGATCCGCGTGAAAGAGACCGTGCGCGACGGCCAGACGGTGTATACCCTGGGCGTGGTCTACCACGAACTGGCCAAACCGGCACGACGGGCGTTGACGTACTACATCTGGAAGCGTCTGCTCGATCTCTTCCCGCAGGAGGTGCGTGGCCTGTTCCGCCGGGGCAGCCAGGGCCAGATCGATCGCCGCCTGGGCTTGATTGGCGACCCCGACGATGAGAGTCCGGTCTATGAAGACGAGGCCGGCATCCCGGAGGAGGCCCCGGAAGAACCGACATGACGCCCATGGATGGCATCTTCAGCACCGGCATTCCCGATCTGGACCGCGTGCTCCGCGGCATCCGCCCCGGCGACAACATCGTGTGGGAGGTCGAGTCCATCGCCGACTACGCGAGGCTGGTGAAGCCGTTTGTCGAGACCGCGCTCGAGCAGGGCCGGCGGATTCTGTATTTTCGTTTTGCGCGCCACGAACCGTTGCTTCAGCCGTACAAAGGCGTCGAGGTCGTGCACCTCGATCCCCAGGCCGGATTCGAGACGTTCCTTGACGGCATCCATCATGCGGTGGAGCTCGCGGGGCAGGGGGCCTACCACGTTTTCGACAGCCTCTCGGACCTGACGGCGGACTGGTACTGCGACCAGATGGTCGGCAACTTCTTCCTGCTCACCTGCCCCTACCTGTACGAACTGAACACGGTGGCCTATTTTGCCCTGCTGCGGCGGTTTCATTCGTCTTTTGCGATCAACCCGATCACGCAGACGACCCAGCTCCTCCTGGAGGTGTACCACAAAAACGACAAGCTTTACGTACACCCCCTGAAGGTCGACGGCCGAAGCTCCCCCACGATGTACCTTCTTCATGAACTGGACGGGGAGACCGTCCGCGCGGTCTCCGAAAGCCACACCATTTCCGAGATCCTTACGGCGAGTCCGCGGTCCGCGCTCGGCCTTTCCCAATACCATCTGGGCGTGTGGACCCGTACGTTCGTTCAAGCCGAAGCGCTGCTGGACCAGCTCCGTGCGGGCGCGGCCTCTCCGGAGGCCGTGAAGGCGATGTTCGAGCGGCTGCTCCGGATGGCGATCTCACGCGACGAACGGGTGCTCAAGCTCGCCGCGACGTATTTCGACCTCGAGCACATGGTGGCGATCGGCCGGCGCCTGCTGGGCACGGGCCTTATCGGCGGGAAATCCGTCGGCATGCTCCTGGCCCGCGCCATCCTCGAACGGGCGGACCCCCGGTGGAAGGACCGTCTCGAAGTGCACGATTCCTTTTTCATCCCCTCGGACGTCTTCTACACGTTTCTCGTGCGCAATGGATGCTGGAAGATCCGCAAGCGGCAGCTCAAGTCCAAAGAGTACCTCGAAGGGGCCGAGGAAGCGCGCCAGCGCATCCTCGAAGGCACGTTCCCCGAATACATCGAAAAACGGTTCGGAGACATGCTCGACTATTTCGGCCAGTCGCCGATCATCGTGCGGTCCAGCAGCCTGCTGGAGGATAATTTCGGCAATTCGTTCGCGGGCAAGTACGACAGCGTGTTCTGCGCCAATCAGGGTTCGCGCGCGGAGCGGCTGGAACAGTTCCTGGCGGCGGTCAAGACCGTGTATGCGAGCACAATGAGCAAACCGGCGCTGACCTACCGCGCCCGGTTCAACCTGCTGCACCGCGACGAGCAGATGGCGCTCCTGGTCCAGCGCGTATCCGGAGCGCAACACGGGCCGTTCCATTTCCCGCACCTTGCGGGCGTGGGGTATTCGTTCAACCCCTTTGTCTGGGACCCGGGCATCGATCCCCAGGCGGGCATGCTCCGGCTGGTGTTTGGCCTGGGTACCCGCGCGGTGGATCGGTCCGACGACGATTACACGCGTCTGGTCGCGCTGAATGCGCCGGGCAAACGGCCCGGGGCCGAATCCGAGGACCTTACCCGCCATTCCCAGCACAAGGTGGATGCCATTGATCTGCAGAACAACATGCTCACCACCACCGATTTCAGCGAGATCTGCGAGGAAGCGCGCGACGTGCCCATCCCCCTGTTCGCGTCGCGCGACCTGCGCGTCGAGCGGCTTGCCCGCGAACGGGGGCTGCGGGCCGTCGCGCCCAATGTGTTGACGTTCGACGGACTGCTGAAGAAAACCTCGTTCGTCGAGGATATGCGCGAGATGCTGGCCACGCTCGAGGCCGCCTACGAGACCCCGGTCGATGTCGAGTTTACGGCGAATTTTGTCTCGGACGACGCGTACAAGCTCAACCTGGTGCAGTGCCGCCCCCTGCAGGTGAAGGGCGACGTGCGGGTTGTGGGCCCCGCGGCCAAGATCGATCCCGCCGACCTGCTTCTGGCCGTGCACGGTCCGGTGATCGGCCACAGCCGGCTCGACGCGCTCGACCGGATCATCTACGTCGTGCCGTCCGTGTACGGCCACATGCCGGTCAAGGAGCGGTATGCGGTGGCGCGACTCATCGGCCGTTTGAATCACCTGCACGAACAGAGCGACAACCCGCCCATCACCATGCTGCTCGGCCCGGGCCGCTGGGGCACAACGACGCCGTCGCTGGGGATCCCCGTGCACTTCTCGGAGATCAACTCGGTGTCCGTGTTGTGTGAGATTGTGGCCATGCGCGAGGATCTCGTGCCGGATTGCTCCTTTGGCACGCATTTCTTCAGCGAACTCGTCGAGATGGACATGCTCTACATGGCGCTGTTGCCCGGCCACAAGGGGAATTTCCTCAGCGAACGCTTTTTTGAGCGCACCCCGAGCGTCCTGACCCGCCTGCTTCCCGAAGCCCGGGATTTCGATGCAATCGTGCGGGTCATCGACGTGGCGGAGCTGGCGAGCGGGCGGCTGGTTAAGCTGCATGCGGATACGCAGCAACAGCGGCTTGTGTGTTACCTCGAAACGCCCCGGCCGGAGTAGGGGCGAAGTCCGCGGTTTCAGGGAAGCGTGAGCGCGGCGTCGGTGACGGCGCCTTCGGAGGCGGGATTCACGAGGCTGGCATACTTTGCCAGCACGCCGCGCGTGTACCGCGGTTTGGGCGCGTTCCAGGCCTTCAGACGCGCGTCGATTTCCTTCTTTGGCACGCCCAGGGTGAGGGCGCGGTTGTCGGCGTCGATGGTGATGGGGTCGCCGGTCTTCACGATCGCGATGGGCCCGCCCGCCTGGGCCTCGGGGGTGATGTGTCCCACCACAAACCCGTGGGAGCCGCCGCTGAACCGCCCATCCGTGATCAGCGCGACCTCGTTCCCCAGCCCCTTGCCCATGACGGCCGAGGTGGGGGAGAGCATTTCACGCATGCCGGGACCGCCCTTCGGGCCTTCGTAGCGGATCACGATGACGTCGCCTTTCTTGACCGTGCCGTCGAGGATCCGTTTGAGGGCCTCTTCTTCCGAACCGAAGACCCGCGCCGTGCCGGTGAACCGGGTGCCTTCCTTACCGGAGATCTTCGCGACGGCGCCTCCTGGCGCCAGATTGCCGCGCAATATCACCAGGTGGCCCGTTTTCTTGATCGGGTCCGAGAATGGCCGTATGACCGTCTGTTTCTTCGGGTAGGATTTCGTCCCGTGCAGGTTCTGGGCAAGCGTCTTCCCGGTGACCGTCATGCAATCGCCGTGCAGCAGGTTCGCCTTCAGCAGGTCGCGCATCAGCGGCGTTACCCCGCCGATCTTGACCAGGTCCGCCATGACATGCGTTCCGCTCGGCTTGAGGTCCGCCAGGACGGGCGTCCGCTTACCGATGCGGGTGAAATCGTCCAGGGTCAGTTTGACGCCGGCGGTATGCGCCATCGCGAGGAGATGGAGCACGGCGTTGGTCGAGCCGCCCAGCGCCATCACGACCGTGATGGCGTTTTCGAAGGCCTTCCGGGTCAGGATGTCGCGCGGCCGCAACCCGGTTTCGAGCATGGCCATGACGGCGGCGCCCGCGCGGCGGCAGTCCTCCGCCTTCTCACTGGAAATCGCGGCCTGGGCCGAACTGTTGGGCAGGCTCATGCCCAGGGCTTCGATGGCCGACGCCATGGTATTCGCTGTATACATGCCGCCGCAGGCGCCCGGCCCCGGAATGGCGCACGCCTCGATGGCCCGCAGCTCGCGGTCGCCGATCTCTCCTTTGGCATGCCGCCCAACGGCCTCAAACACCGACACGATGTCCACGTCCCTGCCTTTGTGTACGCCCGGCAGGATCGTGCCGCCGTAAACAAACACCGCGGGCCGGTTCAGCCGCGCAATCGCCATCATGCAGCCGGGCATGTTCTTGTCGCACCCGCCGATGGCGACGAGCCCGTCGAAGGCCTGGCATCCCGCGACCGTCTCGATCGAGTCCGCGATCACCTCGCGCGACACCAGCGAGTATTTCATGCCCTCGGTGCCCATCGAGATCCCGTCCGAGATGGTGATCGTGTTGAAGATGATGGCTTTCCCGCCGGCCCGGTCGACGCCGAGCGCGGCTTCGCGCGCCAGCACGTCGATGTGCATGTTGCAGGGGGTCACCTGGCTCCAGGTCGAGGCAATCCCCACCTGCGACTTCCGGAAATCGGCCTCCGAAAAGCCCACCGCATGCAGCATGGCCCGGCTGGCGGCCCGCTCGACTCCCTGCGTTACCGCCGAAGACCATTGTTTCGCCAATGCGCCGCGTTGTTTTCCGCGCGCCTTGCCGGCTGTGCCTGATCGTGACATGGTACGGCTCCACGATGTTCTCGAGTGCGTCGTTCTCGATAGCCTAACATCCGGCCGGGCCGTTCTATGTCCGGGCCTGCGCGCACCGGCCACCCAGAGCGCACGACCGGCGGCTACAGGAAAGGGGTGGATGCGCCCACATATCCACCCCGTAACCTGGAGGGCAGCTCAGGGAGCCGGATCTCTGCGCGGCGCTTACCTGTCAGGCGCTTTCGCCGCATCCCTCGCCGCCTCTCTCCTTTGCCGTTCGAGTTCCTCCTGACGCGTCTCTCTCACGACGGAATCCGCGGGGAGGTAGAGCGGGATGTTCTCGGGAATCGTCGGCGCGCTGATCTGCATCGCCCGTTCCCGGGTGGTGGCGAAGATGAAATGGTCGCGGATCACAAAGCAGACGTCCTGACCGAGGTCAGCCAGCGCAATCAAGGCGTCTCGGAGCGGCACATCACTCAGGCGGACCGAAACCACCGGCCGGTCGGAGGCCGGATCCACCACAATGTTTACCCCCACGTATTCGCTGAGGAATTCCGCTATGTCAGATACCGACACGTCACTGAACTCGATGCTTACGGGATTGTTCAGGGCCTCCTGAACGTCGTTTTCGGCTGTTTGCGGGAGGACGGGCCGTTCCGCGGGAATTCGTGGCGGCGCGTTCAGGGGGTCCACCGGACTGGCGCCTCCCCCGTATTGGGCCGCCATCATCTCAAGCGTAACATTGGAACTGGCGAGGGCCGCTTCAAGTTCGGCGAGGCGTTCCTGGGCGGCCAGGAGTTCCTGCGTCGTTCCCCGCCCTGCCTGATACTTTTGTTCAACTTCCTGCACGTTCCGCCGTGCGAGCTCCGCAATCCTTCTGTTGCGTTGGGCTAGAATGGCCTGTTGCGTGGCCTCGAGTCTGGCCTGGCGCAGCCGGGCCTCGGCTTCTCGCAGTTGCGCTTCGGCGATGATGACCTCCGGGCTGGTCCGCTGCGCCAACTCCACGATATCTTCCAGCTTATCCGGCACCCCGTGAAAGATCCCCGGCGTCTCCGGTCCTGCCTCCCCCGGTACGCCGGGAACACGCGGTGTTGCGGCGGGCAGCAGTGTTCCGGCCCTGCCCTGGGGCGCGGGCACACCGGGTGCGTCAGGAGCCGTTGTGATCGCCGGAGGGGGGCCGGGCTGCGCGTCGGGCGCAGCGGGCACAACCGGGAGCGCCGGGGGCGCGGCCGACTGTCCGAGCGCAACAACGGTGAGCAGGGTTCCGAAAAGTACGCCAGCGATCGGCCTAAGAATTTGCGTTTTCATGATGTTCCTCCTGCAGGCGTGCCTGCTTCAACGACCGCAACAGCCACGAGTCGTCAAGGTTCGTTGGGACACCGTCTTCCGGCGGTTCAAGGGACAACAGCCGCCGGTAGCAGCGCACGGCGTGCTCTACGTTGCCAAATTCGTTCAGATACGTGTTTCCCGCGGCTTTGAGCAGTGCGGCCTGCTGTTCCCGGGACGAGCGCCCCAGTAACAGGGCAAACTGTTCCGGGTCATTCAGCAGGTCGCGCGAGAACACCGGCCCCGTCGGCGGCGTTTCCGGCAAGGACGCCGAGTGCGCCACTCCCGAGAGTTCCGGGGTCGTGCCCGGGCTTTCGGGTGTGCCGCCGAAGGCCAGGACTGCCGTAATGATCCCCGCCGCATAGGCCGCCGCCACGGCGCCTCCAAGCAGCATGCGGCGCCGTCTCGCGCGGCCACGCAGCTCGGCGCATGTTCGCGCCAGCAGGGCCGCCCGCAATCCTTCGGGCGCGACCGCTGCGCGCCAGGCTCCGGAGGGGAGAATGCCGTTCTCGAGCAGCGGCTCGTTTTCGTCGAAGCGCTCAGGTCTTCTCATGGTCGTTTCCTTCATGCAGCGCCTGCTCCCTGTCCAGGTCCGCCCAACGTTGCCGGAACGCCGTCCGCGCCCGCGAGAGCAGCGACTCCACCGCCTTTGCGCTGCGACCCCAGGAGGCTGCGATAGCGGCCACCGGTTCCTCTTCTCCGTATTTCGCGCGCAGGACGGCCGCGTACTCTTCGGGCAGTCCCGCCAGTACCCAGGCAACCCGCTCGGCGGCTTCCAGAGACGTATCCGGCGCGGCAAACGCCCGGGTTTCGGGGGCCGCTTCCGCCAGACGCTGTCTCCGCGCCCAGCGCCGTTTCTGGCCGAGCACCATGTGGTCCGCGATGCCTCGAAGCCAGGCGCCAAAACTGCCCCGCGAAGGATCGAATGCGTGCATCCGCCGCACCGCCGTCACCCAGCAGTCCTGCACGGCTTCCCTGGCGCGTTCCGGATCGCAGGCCACCCGGCTGTACACATGCGCGAACAGGGCGTCAAAATGCCGTTCATACAGCACGCGCCATGCGGCCTCATCTCCGGACAACACCGCGGCCCGCAAGGCCCGCTCTTCCCACTGACGGCTTTCCGCCTCCATTCCCCTGCTTTCTTCGGTTGAACTCCTTGCCCATTATATTGCCGCGACGCGGCGGAATCCTTCGCGCGGCCGTTTTTTTCCGGACGCTGCACAAGGCTCGCCGAAAACGTGTATGATCAGGCGCATGAAGAACCTGATATGCACCTGCGAATGCGGCCACCGGTTTTACGTATCCGACAATGCCTGGGGCATCGAGAGCGTCTGCGGAAAGTGCGGCCGGCCGATTCGGGTCACGACAGACAATACGCGCCCGATTGATGCGGGGATGCCTGCGGACGACACGAGCAAGAAGGGCAGCGCCGGCCATTGCGCCCGTTGTGGCCGGCCGTTTCGCGGCGACTGGGACCAAAACGCCGCCGCCGAGGGCGTCATCTGCCATATCTGCGCCAACCAGGGCAGCGGGGCCTCGAACGGCGCGGGCCCGCCGGACGCCGCCGCGCCGGACACCGCGGAGCATGCGCCGGACGCGGTGGGCGTGGGCGTCATCGATCAGGACGCGGATGCCGTGGACGACGAAGAACCAGGCCTGGGGAAGCGGTTCGAGGATTTTCGCGAGACGCCCGCGTTTCGGAGGGGGTTGTGGGCGGCCGCCATCAGCGTGATGGTCCTGGCGGTGGTGGCCACCTTCATCGACTCGCCCCCGCCGCCCGGCGGCGCCGCGGTCGAGGGCGGGAGCGAGAGCGCTGGCGGGCTGGGGATGTTTGGCCCGCCCGAGGCATGGTCCGCATCGGAAAAGACCATCGTGCGGGTGGTCATGATTGCGCTGGAGACGGTGTTTCTTTTTGTGCCGACATTCGCGGCCCTGTTCCTTGCCCTGGCTTTCGCCAACCGGCTTCCCGCGTATCACTGGCTCGCCAGCGCGATTCACGTCGGGGTGGTGTCCATTGGCTTGACGGCCGTCTTGTACGTGGTTGCGCAGGCCATCGGTTTTTTCCTGGGTTTCCTGGGCGTGCTGCTTGCGTACCTGGTCGCGGTGTTCTTCATCTGGGTGATTTATGACCCGGGACTGAGCGCGGTCGTCACGTTTGTGGGACTGCGCGCGGCATTCGGCTTTCTGGCGGGCCTCGTGCGCCTGCTGGTGTACGGCGCGCTGGGCATGCTCCTGCTGGATTGAGGCCGGTTTGCTGCCGCGGGCGCCGGGCCCGGGAAATCTCGCACGCGGCGGCGGCGTCTGTCATACTGCCGCGGCCGGATGCGCCGGGATTTTCGGTCAGGCGCAGGAATAGGCCGTCAACCGGAACCGTTGAGTTTCTGATACAGAATCCGTCGATGCGCGCCGGATTCCCCCAAAACTGGAGGTGACTACATGCAATCGTGCACGCGAATCCCCAACCCGTTGAGAATAGCCGGGTTGGTTATGTTGCTGAGCGCAGCGGCATCCGCTGGATACGCCGAGGAAGGCGGCGGCATTCCCTGGCTCACGAGCCTCGATACGGCCATGGAGCAGGCCGCGGCCCAGAACAAGCTCATTTTCATGGACGTGTACGCGGAATGGTGCGGGCCCTGCAAAATGCTGGCGAGCGAGACCTTTCCGGCGCCGGAAGTCATCAAGGCGCTCGAGGCCTACATCCCGCTGAAAATCGATTCCGACAAGCAACCGCAGGTGGCCTCGCGGTACCGCGTACGGGGGGTGCCCACGCTCTTCGTGCTGACGGCGCAAGGCGCAGTGATTCACGAACAGTCCGGCTTCATGCCCCCGGCGGGATTTCTCGAGTTTCTACAGACCGCCCAGAGCCGCCTGGAGGCGATTGCGCGGCTCGAGGAGGAAGTGCGCCAGGAGCCGGACAACGTGAAAAAGGCCCTCGAACTGGCGAACACCTACATGGAGCTTAGCCGGGCGGGAGATGCCGTAACCCTGCTGGAGAAGGCCGGGCCCCGGGTAGACGCGGTAGATTCCGACGCTACGAAGGGCGACTACGCGTTCACACTCGGGCTGGCGTACCTGATGGAAGGCGCCTACGATAAAGGCGTCGAGCGGCTCGAAGCGCTCCTTGCGGCCTATCCCGAACACGCCCAGGCCGAGCGCGCCAAGGACCTGATTCTGCGCGGCAAAGTGTATGGCGCCCTGACCCGCGTGGACCAGGGCGAATACGAGGCTGCCAGGACCCTCCTGACCGGGCTCAAGGCATCCTCGACCGACGAGCAGGTCACGGCGTTTGTCGATGAGGTGCTGGGACGCCTCGAGGTGCTCGGCCGGCCCGCCCCCGCCTGGGCGGTCACGTGGGTGGGCTCGAAATCGGCCTCGCTCACGGAGGCGAAAGGCACCGTGGTCGCACTGGCATTCCTGGACCCCGGCGATCCCAGCAGCGCCGAGGTTGCGGCCACACTCGAGTCCTTAGGGCAAGAGCACGGGACACAGGGCCTCACGTCCGCCGCCATCGTGACGTTGCCGGATGCCTCGGAAGAGGCAGCCGCCACGGACGTGGAAGCGTGGGCCGGTGAACAGGGCGTGACCTTCGCCATCGGCCTGGACAAGCAGGGCCGTGCTACGTTTGACCAGTACAAGGGCGAGCAGATCCCCTGGGTGGCGCTCATTGGCCGCGACGGGGTGGTGCATTATCTCGGCGCGTACAGCAAGACCGAGTTTGACGGCAAGCTCGCCACCTTACTGGCGGCCGAACGCTGATTCCGCGGCAGGACCGGCGGCCGCGGCCACCTGCCGGGAATGGACGGTCCCGAGGGCGGGTTTCCAGAACAGCGCCCGCGACAGGGATGGGCCGCAGCGCCTGAAGGCCCCGCCGGTGTGGCTCTATCGTATTGTGTAGCAAGGAGTTGACATTATGCGGGCATTTCGATAGAGTTTTTTCGCTGGGGCAGGGGTTCCAGGTTTCTTGCAGGCCATGTGTCTGCGAAGCATCATTGGCGCGCACATACGCATACGTGGGCGGAATCATGGGTACGTTTGTGTTTATTCGCGCGGGTGAATCAGGAGGGAGACACAAGTAGTATGAGTTCAGCCAAACTGATTCTGGACGGGCAGGAACATGAGTTTCGAGTGATCGTCGGCACCGAGGGGGAAAAGGCCTTCGATATCACGTCGCTGCGCTCGGCCACGGGCTACATCACGCTCGACCCCGGTTACGCCAACACCGGCTCGTGCGAGAGCGCCATCACCTTTATCGATGGCGAAAAGGGCATTCTGAGGTACCGCGGGTATCCTATCGAGCAACTGGCCGCCGCGGCGCGGTTTCCTGAGGTGTGCCACCTGCTGATCTATGGGCACCTGCCCAACCGCGAAGAACTCATCGAATGGCGCCGGCAACTCACGCTGAACAGCTACGCGCACGAAACCATGATCAACGTGTTCGACCACTATCCGCCCCACGCGCATCCCATGGCTATTCTCTCGGCGATGATCTCCAGTCTTTCGGCGTTCTACCCCGAGGCGAATACCCCCGAGACGCTCGATCTGGCCATCATGTATCTTCTGGCCAAGGCCAAGACCCTGGCGGCCTACTCGTACAAGAAATCGCGCGGCGAACCCATCATGTACCCGCTGGCCGAGCTGAGCTATGCGGCCAACTTCCTCCGCATGATGTTTGGCCATCCCGCGGAACCCTACGAGGTGTCGCCGGTGATCGAGCGCGCGCTCGACCTGCTGCTTATCATCCATGCCGACCACGAGCAGAACTGCAGCACGTCCACCGTGCGCATGGTCGGAAGCAGCCAGGCCAATCTGTTTGCCGCGGTTTCCGCCGGCATCTGCGCCCTCTGGGGACCGCTCCACGGCGGCGCCAACCAGGCCGTTATCGAAATGCTTGAGAACATCGAGGCCGACGGCGGCGACTACAAAAAGTACATCCAGATGGCCAAGGACAAACAGTCGGGCTTCCGGCTGATGGGCTTTGGACACCGGGTCTACAAGAACTTCGATCCCCGCGCGCGCATCCTCAAGAAGGCCTGTGACGACGTCCTCAGCGAGATGGGCGTGTCCGATCCGCTGCTGGACATCGCGAAACATCTCGAGGAGGCGGCGCTCAAGGACGAGTTCTTCATCGAGCGGAAACTGTATCCGAACGTCGACTTCTACAGCGGAATCATCTACCGCGCCATCGGCATCCCCACGAACATGTTTACGGTGATGTTTGCGCTGGGCCGCATGCCCGGATGGATTGCCCACTACCGCGAAATGCGCCTGGAACGCGGGGAACGCATCCATCGGCCCCGGCAGGTCTATACCGGCGAAAACGTGCGGAAATGGATTCCCCTCGACGAGCGGTAGCCCGGCAACACACCGCTGGCCCCCGGCGCCTCGGCCGGGTGCTGCTTGACGGCTGGACCCACAGGCGCGGAAGCAGACGGGCTCGTCAGGCGCCTGTCACGTCGTGTGGCCCGGAAGCAGGCGGTGTCCCATACAGCTCGTCGTAGGCGCGGCAGAACGGGCAGTCCTGTTCGGCGCGGCGCATAAACCGGCCGTAGCGGGATTCGGGGAACATCCGCCGGAGAATGCAGAACGGGCATACCCGGCACACCAGGGCCATCGCCTTTTTCATAAGCCATGCTCCTCAAGGTGCTTACAGGCTTTCGGGCCCGCTCGACGAGGCTCTCGGAGGGAGACCCTTGCGAGCTGCGCGGGAACGCGCGCGACCCGGCAGGGATTAAGGATACAACGCGTTTTCAGCCAAGGCAAGGACGCCGTGCGAGCCCAGTAATCCGCGGCGGGAAGGCGGAGCGGGCCGCGTGGCCCGCGTTCGCCAGACGGTGCCGCGGCGTGTTTGACGGGTTGCGGGGTGATTTGGTACGCTAATGGCCGTTTTTATTTGGAGGTGGACGCCGTGTCCGGCTTGAAGATACCGCTGTCGGCACTCGAACGCGGCGAGCATGAGGTCGACATTACGCTTCCTGAAACGGGCCTTCGTCCCCAGGGGGCGAAGGCGCTTGAGATCGGGCTGACCCGTATCCAGGGACGATTGAGTAGTGTCGAGCCCCGTTTCGTGTTCATCGGGACGCTGACGGGGGAGTACCTCAGGCCATGCGACCGGTGTCTTGTGGCGACGCAGGTTCAGTTCAAACTTGATGTCATCTGGACGTTTGAACAGGGGCCCGCGCCCGGACTCGCCGAGGCCGTGGCCGAGAGCGACGACGAGGGTTTTGCGGACGACGAGAGCGAGACGGTCTATTTCGACGGCAGTGAGCTCGACCTGGCCAGCCAGGCATGGGAAGAGCTGGTGTTGTTCGCGCCGTCGAAGACGTTGTGCGATGAGGATTGCGCGGGATTGTGCCCGCAGTGCGGGGCGAATCGCAATAGCGCGCCGTGCAATTGCGGGGGAGAACCCCCCGCGGTGGAATTTGGAAATAGCGGGTTTTCGGGATTGGTGAACCTGTTTCCCGATCTGGACCCCAAACGTTCGAAGGAGTGAACTCGTGCCGGTACCCAAGAGACGCACTGGAAAGACGCGCCGGAATACCCGGCGGTCTCATCATGCCCTGGTGAAGCCGAATCTCAGCGAATGCCCGAGCTGCGGCGAGCGCATTCAGCCGCACCGGGTATGTCCGAAATGCGGCCACTACAAAGAACGCTTGTCGGTCAAGATCGGAACCGAATAATCTGCGTGATGCCCGCCAACGGACGACGCCCGGTCCTTTGACCGGGCGTCAATTTGTAACGGCGCGAAGCTCCTTCGCGGCGGGTCAGCGGCCTCGGAGGGGGCCAGGGCCGGCGCTGAGGGAGAACCGACAGGGGTAGCGCATGCGAATTGCTCTCGATGCCATGGGTTCCGACAACGCTCCGGGTCCCGAAGTGCGGGGGGCCGTTGAGGCCAGCCTTCAGGATGACACGGAGTACGTGCTTGTTGGGGACCGGGAGCGGCTCGAACAGGCGCTGGCGCCCTACAAACGGCGCGGCCGCATCAGTGTCGTTCATGCTTCGGAGACCATCCGGATGGATGACCAGCCGGTGATGGCGGTCCGCCAGAAGAAAGACTCCTCGCTGCTTGTGGCACTGCGACTGGTGAAGTGCGGCGAGGCCGATGCCTGCGTCAGCGCGGGCAATACCGGGGCGGTCATGGTGGCCGCGCGCACCATCCTCGGCCCGATCCGGGGCGTGTCGCGTTCGGCCATCTGCCAGACGGTTCCCACCATCAAGAAGCCCGTGCTGCTCATTGACCTGGGCGCGAATGTCGATTGCACGGCCCGCCAACTCTGCGATTTTGCCGAGATGGGCATGCTCTACATGGAGCACGTCCTGCGGCGGAAGAACCCGCGCGTGGGCCTGCTCAATATCGGCGAGGAACATGTCAAGGGCAACGACCTCGCCAAAGCCGTGCACCGCAATCTGAGCGCCTCGGGCCACATCAATTTCGTCGGCAACATCGAACCCCGGGCCATCTACAACGGCGACGCTGATGTGGTGGTGTGCGACGGGTTCGTGGGCAACGTGGTCCTCAAGACCACCGAAGCCACGGCCGCGCTGATCAAACAGCGGCTTCACCGCGAGCTTATGTCAACCTGGATTAGCAAGCTGGGTGCGTTTTTCAGCATGGGCGCCTACCGCCGGCTCAAGCGGCAAACCGATCCCAACATGTATTCGGGGGCGCCCCTTCTCGGCGTGAAAGGCGTTGTCATCATCCTGCACGGGTCGTGTTCCTCGCAGGGCGTCAAGAATTCGCTGCAGGGAGCGCGCCGGGCGGTGCATTCGCGCATCAACGAGCACATCCGCCACGGCATCGAACGGTTGCGCAGTACCGAAGCGCACCTGAACGCCCAGGAGGCCAATCCATGATCGCGTTCCTCTATCCGGGCCAGGGAAGCCAGACGCCCGGCATGGGCGCCGACTTCCGGGAAGCCAGCGCGGCGGCCCGGGACATCCTTGACCGCGCCGCTGCCATGACCGGCGCCGCGTGGCTCGACACGCTGTTCCACGGCACGGACGCGGAACTGGCGGATACACGAATGGCCCAGCCCGCCCTGCTGACGGTGGAGGTGGCCATTACCGCGCATCTGGCGTCCATCGGCGTGACGCCGTCCGTGTGTGCGGGTCACAGTCTGGGCGAATACTCCGCGCTGGTGGCCGCGGGCGCTCTCGCGTTTGAAGAAGCGTTTCGCGTGGTTCAGGAACGCGCCCGGCTGATGTCGGAGAACGTGCCGGAAGGCGCGATGGCGGCCGTGCTCGGTCTCGACGCCGCCGCCATCGAAGCCGTTCTGCCCGAAGGCGTCCAGGTGGCTAATTACAATGGACCCGGCCAGACCATCGTCTCGGGAACTGCCGCCGCGCTGGATGCGGCCGAACACGCGCTCAAGGAGGCCGGCGCGAAGCGCGTCATGCGCCTCAATGTTTCGGGACCCTTTCATTCCGAGTATATGCGTCCCGCGAGCGAGACCTTCCGCGCGTTCCTTGAAACCGTCGCGTTGACCGCGCCGGAAACCCGGTTTGTTTCGTCCGTAAGCGGCCGCGAGGAGACCGAACCGGAGCGCATCCGCGAATTGCTGGCCAGCCAGCTTTGCGCGCCCGTGCGCTGGACCGAGGTTATGGCTGCCCTGGGCCCCATCGAGGCGCTCGAGGCCGGCCCCGGACGGGTGCTTCAGGGGCTGGCTAAACGCACCGAAAACGCCCCGTCCGTCACCCCTGTCGGCACGCTGGA
Source organism: Candidatus Hydrogenedentes bacterium UBA2224 (assembly GCA_002348185.1). Taxonomy (GTDB): domain Bacteria; phylum Hydrogenedentota; class Hydrogenedentia; order Hydrogenedentales; family SLHB01; genus UBA2224. The sequence continues at coordinate 42,347 of DDYW01000053.1, forward strand.
AGCGGCCGCGGCATTGGGAGAACACGTATGACCGGATTTGATGGAAAGGTGGTCTTGGTCACGGGCGGCTCGCGCGGCATTGGCCGGGCATGCGCCGCCCATTTTGCGAACGGGGGCGCACAGGTCGCGATATGCGGGCGCAGCCTCGACACGGCTACGGCGGCCGCGAACGAAATCGGTCACGGCACGCGGGCCTTTCAGGCGGACCTGGCGGAGCCCGAAGCTCCCGCGGCGCTCATCTCCGCCGTCGAAGAGGCCTTCGGGCCCATCGCGATCCTGGTCAACAACGCGGGTCTCGCGCGCGATACGCTCCTGATGCGCATGAAAGACGATGACTGGGCGCAAGTCATCGACACCGACCTGACGGGCGTGTTCCGCTGTTGCCGGGCCGTGGTGCGCGGCATGATGAAACAGCGGTGGGGGCGCATCATCAATATTTCGAGCGTGATCGGCATCCTCGGCCAGGCGGGCCAGGCCAATTACGCCGCGGCGAAGGCCGGTCTCCTGGGGCTGACCCGGTCGCTGGCCCGCGAACTCGGTTCGCGCAACATCACCGTCAACGCTGTCGCGCCGGGTCTCATCGAAACCGACATGACCGCGGTGATCCAGGGCGAGATGCGTGAGGCCATGCTGGCCCGCATCCCGCTCGGCCGCGCCGGCCATCCCGAAGAGGTCGCCGGGCTCGTCGCCTACCTTGCTTCCGAGGCGGCCGCCTATATCACGGGCGCCACCATCGCCATCGACGGCGGCCTCACGATGCACTGATCCCGGCACACGACGCACATAGGACTCTGGGGACCCCGAAACGGGGTCCAATGTGAGTAGCCATGGGCGCGCGTAAGCTTGTGGGGCTGGAATCCACCCCCGGCC
>DDYW01000053.1:43234-66737 GCA_002348185.1 Candidatus Hydrogenedentes bacterium UBA2224
GGCGAGACGCCTGCGCTACAAGAAATGGAAATGCAGGCTGGCGCGTGGCGACCCCAGGCGACGCGCACACGATAAAGACGGGACTCCGGGGACCCCGGAACGGGGTCCAATGTGAATAACCCTGGGCGCAACCCATGGACCAGCCCTACCGCATGAACCCAGCCCCGAATGGGGCTGAACAAAAGCGCGGGTCGGTCGCCATACGCGGCGCGACTACGTGTCCCGGTGCGGAAATGGGTATTCTTGAGGCATTCAGAGGAGCGGCAAGATGAAGGAATTGACGGGACCCCAGGACTGGCAGGCGTGTCTGGACGCGTCGCAGGAGAAACCGGTGTTTGTGTTCAAGCACAGCACGGCGTGCCCGATCTCGGGCGCGGCACACAGCCGGGTCGTCGAGTACGACGCTCGGAACGCCGGGAACGGGCCGGACATCTATCTGGTGAAGGTGATTGAGAGCCGTCCCGTATCCAATGCGATCGCGGAGGTTCTGGGCGTGCAGCACCAGTCGCCGCAGATCATTCTCGTGAAAGACCGCGCGGCCGTGTGGTCGGCGTCCCATCACGGTGTGCGCGGCGACCGCATGCAGGAGGCCTTCGAAAACGCGGTTTCGTAGCCACGGCGCGCGCTGTTTATTCCCTCGGAATAGCGGGGCATTGGCGGGCGTTTAGGGGGGCGAAACGGCGAGGAGGGCTCGTGGCAACGCAATCCAACGTGGGCTTAGGCGTTGCGGTGGAAGACTTCGTTTCGTATGCGATTTCCATACCGCGCGCGCTGGATGCCATTGAGGCGGGCGCGCTGCTGGCGTCCCGGCGGCGCATTGTAGTGAAACCGAATCTCGTCAACCACAGCCCGCATCCGATCACCACGCCGCCCGCGTGCATTGAAGCCCTCATCGACTACATCCGCCGCCATTGCACGGCCGAGATCGCAGTCGCGGAAGGCTCTGGTGACGGAAACACGGGGCGCGCGTTCCGGGAACTCGGCTATGAGGAGATGGCGGCGCGCAAGAGCGTCGAACTCATCGACCTGGACGCCCAGCCGTTTGAGCGGTTCACGAATCCGCGCATGGGCCTCCTGAAAGAGTTCTACCTGCCGCGCGCGGTGCTCGATTGCTTTCTCGTGTCGGTGCCGGTTCTGAAGGCGCATAGTATGGCGAAGGTGACGCTGGCGATGAAGAACATGTTCGGCATCGCCCCGGCCCGCATCTATGGCGGCAGCGCGTACAAGAAAGCGCGTCTGCATGGCCGGAATAACGAGGAACTGCAGCAGTACATCTTCGAGCTGAACCAGTATCGCGCACCGGATCTCTGCGTGATCGACGCGACCATCGGGATGGCCACCGCGCATCTGTGGGGGCCGCAATGCGAGCCCCCCGTGAACAAAATTCTGGCCGGCGCCGATCCGGTGGCCGTCGATGCCCGCGGCGCGGCATTGCTCGGGTTCCACTGGCGCGACATCGGCCACATCCGCATGGCCCACGGCGTGCTGGGCCACGCCGAACCCGTCCCCTGACGCCCGGCAATGCGCTTGAACAGTCTTAACTGATTTCCATCCGCTCGCCCGTTCCCCGCAACATACCAAGGATAATCGTGAGGTATTCGCGCACCTGCCGGGTAAGCAGGAAGTTGTCGCGCACGAAATTACGGGCCTTTTCTCCCATTTGCGTCAATTTTTCCCGGTTGCGCAAGAGGTATTGGATGCGCAGCGCCGCGCCCTCCGGTGTGCTGACCAGGAATCCCGTGTGATGGTTCGAGACCTGCAGGCGAATGCCGCCCGTATCGCCACCGATGACCGGCTTCCCCTTCCACATCGCCTCGGATACCGTTAGCCCAAAGCCTTCGCGAATGGATTTCTGAAGGACAATGTCCGCGGCGCGCTGCAGGGCGTTGATCGTGACATGCGCGTCGGCAGGCAACAGCAACACGTGGATATCGGGGTCGTCGCCTGCCGCTTCCCGGACTTCATTCAACACAGCGTCGCCTTCGGGGTCGTCGGTGGCTCCGCCGCCTGCCAGCACCAGTTGCAGTTGCGGAATGAACCGTTTCGTCAGCCGGTAGGCGCGAATCACGCCGACCGGGTCTTTGAACCGGTCAAATCGCGAGACCTGTACGATCAGGGGCCGGCGCGGGTCAATCCCGAATTCCTGAAGGACGGCACGCACCTTGCCAACGGCCAGGTCCGTGTTCTTCTCGGAAAGCGGGTCGATACTCGGCGGGATGAGGTACTGAGGATGGGGCAAGACCTGGGTGAAATCCACCAGGGAGAAGACGCTGCCGTCGTAGCCGCTGACGAAGTCTTTCAGGTACCGCCACACGGGCCGGTAGGGCCGGCTCACGTCGATATGACAACGCCAGATCCATTTCCCTTTGCGCCCGGGAAGGAATTTCAGCAGGGCCGCGGGTTGTGGATCGTGCACGATCACCACATCCGCTTCCGTGAGAAGTTGGCGGTGTTTTTCGGCGGTCTGCTCGTTGGTGGCTTCATACGCTTTGCGAAGCGGCATGGAAACCTCGACGGGCATGCCCTGAAGTGCGTTGTGAAAACTCTTCGTGCACTGGTAGAACTCGGCTTCCCCCGAGATCACCTCCCACTGTACGTCGAGGCCAAGACTGGACATCAGCGGGACCATTTTGTTCAGGATCTCGGCCACGCCTCCTCCGATCCGGGTCGAGTTCACGTGGACCACCCGGATGCCTTCCAGCGGGGCGGCAAGCTGCTGGAGGTGCTGAATGACGTCTTCGCCCGCAACGTGCGCGTAGTTGTTCAGCAGGTCATTCATGGTTTCCCTCCGCGAAAGTACTGTTTCATCACGCCCGCCAATTGCTCTCGAAGATCGCGAAGCGTGGCGAAATACGGATCGATATCGCGAATTCGGTTCACCAGATCGGCATACGTTTCGCCGAATGGCGCAAGCCACGCCTGAAAATCATCGACCCCCTTGGGCGTGCGTCTCCGTGCGTCAATGAAGTGATAAAACACACTGCCTTGCGACATTTGCGGCACGACCGAGGCCAGCTCCGGCGGATTCTCAATGCGCCGGTGGGTGTCGAACACCGCGATATGGGTCCGGATGAAGTGAAACTCCCGATCGGGTTTCGCCCAAGGCGTGCTGTCCGTTTCATCGAGCCGATTCTCGATTTCCTCGATCAAGACGGTGCGGAGACCTTCCATATCCGGGAATTCGGCCGGATGGATCACCGCCAGGCGCTCAGCCAGCACGTGGTCATGAAGCCCATGCCGCGCCCATTCGGCAAAATCGTTCAGATACTCCGGATTGTCGAAGCGGGGGCGAAGGAGCACTCCCCAGAAGTGGTAGTAGATGCACCCCGGATGAATGTCGCGAAGCAGTTCGCGCAGTTCGCGGAGGTTTTGAGCCCGTTTTCCCGTCGCCAGGGCAGCCAGAGCGCAATCCTGCACCCGGAAAGCCGGGGGCCTGTCTCCGGATTTGACCATGAGTGTCCTCCAAATGGTAACGGTTCGTTTTTCTGTCTTAAATGCACCATACCAAACTGAGCTTGGGAGGACAAACCGGGGTAAAATCAATAAATACGGGACGAGAGTGGCGGAATAATCGGATTGGAAGGGGCGTTTATGGCGTTTGACAGAGGCTTAACGCTGCTCAGCGGGCCGCTACCGGGTGCCGCCGATGGTGAGTTCGCGGATGCGCAGGGTGGGCTGGGCGTGGCTGACCGGCGCCGCCTGGCCGTCTTTCCCGCAGGTTCCGATGCCAAATCCAAGATCGTTTCCGACCGCCTCGATCTGCATGAGGGTGTCGGGACCGTTCCCGATGAGGGTGGCCCCGCGCACGGGGATCGCCGCCTCCCCATTGCGGATGAGATACCCCTCACTGACCTCAAACACGTAATCGCCATTGACAGGCGTCACCTGCCCGCCGCCCATCTTCCTGACGAAGAGCCCTGTGCCGGTTTGCGCGAGGATGGACGCCGGGTCGCTTTCGCCGGGTGCGATCAGGGTGTTGGTCATTCGGGGAACGGGCTTGTGCTGGTACGACTCGCGCCGTCCGTTGCCCGTGGGCGCCATGCCCATCTTCGCGGCCGTCCGGCGATCATTCAGGAAGCGGACGAGTACGCCCTTGTCGATGAGCACCGTCCGGCCGGCGGGCGTGCCTTCGTCGTCAACACAAGCAGAACCGCGTTTGCCGGGGAGCGTGCCGTCGTCGACGACGGTGATCTCGGGCACGGCGATTTGTTCGTTGAGGCGCCCGCAGTATTTCGAGACGCCTTTCTCGATGTGATCGGCTTCGAGGCCGTGACCGACCGCCTCGTGGATCATGGTGCCGCCCGCCTCGCTGCTGAGCACGACGGGCATGCGCCCGGTCGGCGCGGGCTCGGCGCCGAGCATGAGGCAGGCCCGCCGGGCGGCGCGCAGGGCCAGCGCTTCGGGGTCCACGTCATCAAACAGTTCGAACCCGAGGGTGCCGCCGGCGGTCTCGTACGCGGTCTGCGCCACGTCGCCGTCGCGGGCCACGACCCGAACGTAGAAAAGCACCTGCGGGCGGCGTTCCTCGACGAAACGTCCCTCGGAATTGACGATTACCGTGTGGCGCAAGGAATCGCCGTAGGATACCGCCACCTGCACGATGCGCGGGTCGTGGGCGCGCACCGCGGCGTTGGCGTTGCGGATCACGTCGAGTTTTCGCGACGTGGGCACGCCGGACGGCGGGATCTTGGGGAGCACGCCCAGGCGTTCGGGCGCGAACGCGAAATTGCAGACCGGCGCATCGCCGCGGGCGCCCCCGGCGATCTCGTTCGCGAGGGCGATGAGAGTGTGTTCGGTGACTTCGTTGGTGTGGCCGTAGAGGGTCTGGTCGCCGCTGACATGACGGATGCCCGCGCCCATGTCGGTGCCGGTGACGACTCGCTCGACTTTGTTGTTTTCGAAGACGATGGACGTCCGGACGGTTTTTTCCAGAAAGATCTCGCTGAGTTGTCCGCCATTTCGCAGGGCCGTGGCGAGGATCGCCTCCGCATGTTTCTCCAGGTCAATCACGCTGTTGCCTTTCCTGCGCAGGTCCGGACGCGGACGATGGACGCACGCGCGTTGCAGCACAAAATGACACGACGCCCGCAAGAAACAGGCTGAGCGCCAGGGCATCGAGCCACAGGGGATGAAACAGGCCGGCTTCCGGCGCGGTCGTCAGGCCTGGAAGCTGGTCTGAAACCAGCCCGAACGCGCCCAGCGGCACGAAATTGATCACCGCGTGCATCCAGACGCACGGCCACAGGGAGCCGGTTCTGAGCTGGATCCCCGCGAGCAGCAATCCCAACAGAAATGCCGGCAGGAGCTGGGGCGGGTTGAGGTGAATCAGGGCGAAGAGCAGGGCGCTCACGATACACGACCCGGCTGTTCCATGCTGCCGGCGCAGCCCACCCAGGATAATGCCGCGAAAGAGGGGTTCCTCGGTGAGCGGCGCCATGATCACGACGATGAAAAAGCCCAGCAGCGGACTCGAAAACAGTGAATCAAACATCTCGGGGAACAGGGAAGGCAACGGGATGAACCGCCGGGTGATGTTGTCGAGTTCCGACATCAACAGGGACGCGCCAATGCCCATGAACACGAGCGCGGGCAGCACCGCCCAGGGAAAGGCCCGGAGTGCGAACGCCTCCCGGACACGCTGCCCGCTTCTGACCCAGCCCCACACCAATAGAGGGAGGACCGCCCACACATTGGCTACCATGAAGACCGCGGGATTGGCCATCACGGGGTTCTGTTCCGGGGAGACGCCAAAGGCAAGGCCGACGGCCACAATGACGATCCCGATCAGCGCGCCGAGAACGACCTGAAACACCAGGAAGGCCACGCTCATCAGAATGGCCTCCCGGTAGCTCAGGTAGGGCCATCGCGGGGGCCTGGGGAGCGGCGCGGCCAACGGGGGCGGCGACTCCCTCAGCGTGTCGTCATCCGGTATCTGGTGCGGTTCGGTATGTTGCATGAGCGATTTCGTAGACAGTCCCCGCCGCGGTTTCCGCCTTCCGCCTTCGCGGGCCATGGGCGTGAGCCAGTCCTCTCCGCCCTGCCGTGAGCCTAGCGGCTGACCGTTCCAGAGATGTTGTTAAGCAGGGGAATGTCCCACCCGAGCACGCGCGCCGCGATGGCGATGAAGACCACCAGCACGACAATCGCAACCACTGCGCCCAGGAAGCCCCGCACCTTGGTCATACGGGCCATACGACGCCCCTCCTCGAGTTCGTGCGGACCGCCCGCACTTTGTGCCGGCCGCTACGATACCGCACCCGAACGGAAATGCCAAGGCCGGGCGCCGGATGAGCGAGGGCGCGGGGCCTTCACGGCCGGGTCATTTGCGCTTGAAACCCATCAGGTAGGCGAACGGGAACGACACGATCTGACGCATGCCCGCCACCGACGAAACCTGCCGGACCATGCGGGCCACCTCGCCGAGGAAGGCCTGGCGGAGCACCTGCTCGGTCACCTCGCCTTCTTCGCGCACCGCCAGGAGCCGGTGGAAACAGTACACGCCGATGAGGAACGCGATCACAAAGACGAAATCGAGGCCTCTGAGGTCGATGGTCGGCAGTTCCCACGCGGTGTACTCCTGCGTCCAGTCCGTGAACGACAGGGTGAGCTGCAGTTCGTAGGGATCGAACCAGTCCGCCGCGAACCCGGCCAGCACCGGGGAGACGGTGGCGGCGACGCCGGATACGAGCGCGTTCACGGCGAGATACGAAGCGCCTTTGCCGTACGGCGCGGTCTTCATGGCGAGGTTGTTCGCGCAGAGCGCGACGCCCGCGGTGGACATCCCCGCAATCACGTGGATGGCGATCAGCAGGGGGATGCTCAGGAAATGGCGGTCGGGCAGGGTCGTGAACGGCCAGAACAGAAAGCTGATGAAAAACAGGGGCACCGAGAATACCAGCACGGACTTGTTGGTAAACTGCTCGGAGAGCCGGCCCCACAATCCGAAGAACAACACGTTGGTGATCTGGCTTACTACCGAAAGCGCGAGCACCCAGGTCATGTTGAGCCCGATGCGTTGCAGGAGGTACACGGTAAAAAACGGCGCGGCGAAGTTCACCGCGGCGCCCCAGCACGCCAGAAATGTCAGCAGGTTGCGAAAATTGGTGTCGCGGAACGGCCGGGCCAGCAGTTCCCACAGCGGCACGTGTTCGGCCTTGGGCATCGTGGGTTCGGGCGTGGCCCCGATGAAAAAAACGGACACCATGCCGGCCAGGCCCGCCAGGGAAAAGACAATCGTATAGGCGCCCGCCGGATTGGCGAAATGTTCACGGTACTGGTCGATGGCCACACCGCCCAGCAGGCTCAAGGCGGCGCCGGCGGCCGTGCTGAATGTCAGGCGCCGCGCGAAGAACCGGCCCATGCGCTCGCCGGGGATCAGGTCGCGCAGCCACGAGCTGAACGCACATCCCGCAAAGGCGCCAATCCCATAATGGCAGGCCAGAAACAGCAGAAACAGGGGAATCCGGTAGTTTTCCGGGGCAAACCACGGCAGCATCGCAATAGCAAACAGGGCGCTGCGGCTGATGACGGCCGTGACCATCGTGATGGCCTTGCGCATGCGGATGCCCTCGACGACGAAGATCGCGGGAATCTGCAGCATTTGCGCCAGAGGCCCCACCGCCGCCAGCATGCCGATCACCGTGTTGCTGGCGCCCAGGATCAACGCAAACGCGACCAGAAACGGCCCCGTGGAAAGGACCATCATGGTCTGGCCGAACATGCCGTCATACACCAGCCGCGACAGGGCTTTTTCGGTGTCCGCTTCGGCCAGTTCAGATGTGGGTTTGATCCATTGAAACATGTGCGCTGCTATCGTATCAGGGCTTTCAGGTTCAACTGCCGGTAACTGGAAACAGGGCGCAAGATCGCTATCTTACGCGGTCGCTAGCCCACGGACAAGACGGTCAACAACACGAGCACAACCGTCAGAGCCACGACGGCATAGCCTGCGACCAGGGCGGCCACAGCAAGCGGATACCCGCTGTACCGCTCCGGTTCACGACGGATTCTCGGCAGCGCCAGGTGCCCCAGCACAATCGCCGGGAGCGCCGTCAATCCGCAGAAAAACGGGCTGGCAATGGCCAAAATGATGCTGGCCAGAGCCAGGGGATGGAGTTGCCCGGCCGCGGGCATCATCGCGGGCGCGGCCGGCATCTGCCGTGCGCCACGCTCGGTAACGGGCATGAACACCGGGGCCGGCACTTCCGTAGGTGCGCCGTCGGGGATGTATCCGCCGGGCGCGGGTTTCCCCGCCTCAAAACCGCCCGGCGCGGGGACCGTTGCATGCGCGGGAAACGCCTCACTCGCCTCAATCCAGTCGGACATTCCCGCCTGCCAGAGCAAGTCGTCGGGCCGCAGTTCGCCCGAGGCAATCATCCGTTGGATATCCTCTTCGCCGACGGGGCCGTGCTGTTCTTCGTCAACAAGGTAATACCAATTTAACATGACGTGTATTCCCCCCTCTCATTGCCGGCGTTCAAAGCATCCATTTTCTACCGGGCCGTGCAATGTGTCAACCACGCGCCGCGCAGACGCCGCGGTATTCGCCGGAGGGCCGCGTCGGGCCCGGATCTCAGCCGCTGGCGCGCTTGCGCCGGCATTCGGCCAGGGCGATGGCGGCGCTGACCGAGGCGTTGAGCGAGGTGATGGCCCCCGCCAGGGGGATGCGCACCAGGAAATCGCAGGTTTCCTGGACGAGCCGCCGCATGCCTTCACCTTCGCTGCCGATAACCAGCGCGATCCTGCCGCCCAGGTCGGCCTGCCAGAGCGTCTGGGGCGCATCCGCGTCAAATCCCGCCACCCAGAACCCGGCTTCTTTCAGCGCGCCCAGCGCCCGCGCGATGTTGGTCACTTCGACCAGATCGATGTACTCCATTGCGCCCGCGGCGCTCTTGAGCGCGGCCGCGGAGAGGGGGGCGGCATGGCGTTTCGCGAAAAACACGCCATGGGCGCCCAGCGCGGACGCCGAACGCACGATCGCCCCGAAATTGTGCGGATCCTCGATCCCGTCCAGTACCACCGCGACCGCGTCGGCAGGCAACGGCTGCGCAAGCCACTCCTTTTCGGTCAGGAGTGGAAGGGGATCCGCCTCGAGCACCACTCCCTGATGGACCGTGCCCTCGACCAGCTGGTCCAATTCGTTGCGGGGCCGCTCTTCGACGGGAATGCCGGCCGCCGCGTCGAGGATAGCGTCGATGCCCTTTGCCGACGGCAACACAAAAAGCCTGCGCGCAGTGCGTTTACCTGCGCGCAGGCATTCCAGCACGGGGATGCGTCCTGCGATACGCTGTTTCACGGCGCTCCTACTGGATCTCGCCCAGGCCGTGGATTTCCTGAAGCTTGTCGACACGGAGCTTGAGCACGTCCTGCGACGGCACGCGGTCATCGAGCGCGTGAATGTTGTCGGCGTGGAGCTGATCGAGGATCGCCAACGCCTCGCTGATGCGATCCATTTTCTCGAGGCACTTGGCCATGCGGTACTGGTTGTACCAGAAGTTGGCCCCCTGGGGATACATGGCGGAAGCATCCGTCAGGACCTCGAAGCCCTTCTCGTATCGGAAGGTCTTGATGAGAAACCCGCCCAGGGTCGACAGGCCTTTTTCATTCGCCTGATCGACTTTGGCGTCCTGGCCGGGCGTGACCGACGTGAACTTCTTGTGCATGAAATTAATGCCAGCACTGCTGAACAACCAGAACACACCGATGACAACGAGGATGATGATAGGCCATTTGAAGCGGCTGAGATCCATGATGTCCTCCCGGCGCAACGCGCCTGCTTCTTCTCGGGATAATGTCTTCCGGCACGCCTAAGCCATTGTTATCATAGCACATCGTTCAGCCTCGCGAAGCGTGCGATTGCGTGTCCCGCGTTTCTACCGTTGCGCGGCCGGTGCGGGACCCCCGACACTGGCGCTCCGCTCGCCTTTTCTACCCCGTTCCCAACATGGGAATCGGGGCGGCGGCTGGGCTACAATCGCGTCCAGGGAGGTCCGGTATGGTGCGCAGGGTTGCCTTGCTGCTGTTGACGGGAGGATGGGGGCTCATGGCCGCGGCGGAACCGTTCCTCGAGGCCGGCGACATGGCGTTTCTGCACGAACTCACCGCGGCGGTGATGGACGCCTCGCGGGTCGCTCCCGGCGCGAAGGTCGGGGCCATCGGCCCGAACGTGACCGGCGGCACCGTTATCCGTCCCGGCGGTCGTGACTGCTATCCGGCCTTCTGGATCCGGGACTATGCCCTCTCGATCGACAGCGGGCTGGTCAGCGTAGAGGAGCAGCGCCACATGCTGCTGCTGACGGCGCGGCATCAACAGGATGAACGGTGGGCGCTTCCGAGCGGAAGCGTGGTGCCGCCGGGCGCGATCGCCGACCACATCAGTTTCGGCGACAAACCGATCTTCTATCCCGGCACCCTGGAGGATTATGAAGGCCAGGGAGGCGAGCGCTGGGGAATTCTGCCCGCTCTCGACGACCACTATTTCTTCATTCACATGGCCGCCAGCTATGTCGAGGCCACCGGGGACACGGCCATTCTGTCCGAGGACGTGCGCGGCAAGGAGCTGCTGCGCCGGCTCGAAGAGGCCTATGCGATGCCGCCCTCGCGGCCGGACACGGGGCTGGTGTACGCGGACCCCGATAACCGGGGCGTGACCTTTGGATTCGTCGATACAGTCACCCATACCGGCGACCTGCTGTTCTGCTCCGTGCTGAAATATCAGGCCGCGCGCGAACTGGCCGCGCTCTATGCCGAACTCGGCGACGGGGAGGGGGCGCTGGACTGCCGGGACCGCGCTGAAACGCTCAAGCAGGCGCTCAACGCCACCTTCCCGGCGGTGGAGGGCCTTCTCCTCGCCTCGACGGGCGCGAGCGCGCAACCGGACGTCTGGGGTACGGCCTATGCGGTGTATGTGGGAGCGTTGACGCCCGGGAAGGAGGCGGCGGCGTGCCGCGCGCTGGCGAACGCCTACGACGCCGGCACGCTTGCCTGGCGCGGCAACATCCGGCACGTCCGCACCACCGACGACTTCAGCGATGCGACGATGTGGGAACGCGCGCTGGCGGCGAAGGACACCTACCAGAACGGCGCGTACTGGGGCACGCCGGTGGGCTGGGTCGTCTATGCCATCGCCCAGGTCAACCAGCCGATGGCCGCGCGGCTCGCGCGCGAATATATCGCCGAGTTGCGCGAAGGCGATTTCCGCAACGGACCCGAATCCGGGTCGCCCTGGGAATGCATGCATCCCGACGGAACGCACCGCCAGAACCCGGTCTACCTCACCAGCGTATCCTGTCCCCTGGCTGCGTTCGTGCGGCTCGAGCGCGAAGCGGCCGCTCGTGAAGGGGCCGCCCCCTGATCGCCGCATCGCGGGGGGACGGACGTCGTCACTTGTCCCCGAAGGTCAGGCGCCAGGCGTCGTTGACCACAGGCCAGGTGTTGCCCGCGATGACCCACAGGCTGTTTTCGTACACGTAGCAGGTGGGTTCGTGGCGCGGTGTAAACGCGGTCGCGGCCTCCAGCTTCGTCCATTGTTTTCCGTCGCGGGTGTGCCAGACATCGCCCAGGTTTGCGCTGTGCGCATTGTCGAAACCGCCGATGAGCCAGAGTTCGCCGGCGTAGGCTTTTGCGATGGACCACATGCGCGGGATCCAGGGGGCGCGTTCAAGCACGCGTTCCCACGCCGTGCCGTCCCGCGAGACCCACACGTCGTTGTGGGTGGTATACTGGAGGTAGCTCTTTTCGGGCGGGTCATTCGGCTGCTGGGTGTAGCCGCCCATCAGCCACAGCTTTCCCTCAAACACCGCGACGGCGCTGGCCGTCCGGTTTCCGTAAGGGGCATTTTCCGTCGCGCAGGTCCAGGCCGTCCCGTCGGTGGTCCACCACACGTCGGCGCCGCTGCCCAGATGCCACATCTTGCCGTCGTGCACCACCACCTCGCCGTACCCGCGCACGCCAAAGGGCGTCGTTTCGGCCACCCGGGTCCACTCGACGCCGTCGGTCGAGGTCCACACGGAACCCTTGATGGCCCACATCTTCCCGTCATAGACGACCATTTCGCTGTAGCCGTCGTAGGGCGTCGCGCCGTTGACCAGGGACCACGTCGCGCCGTCCGTGGAAACCCACAAGTCGCGGGAGAGCGTGTTGTCGTGGTAGTAGCCATTGCTCAGCCACATCTTGTTGTCGTATACAAGGTCTTCCGCGGTGTCGCGGGGACTGAACGCGGCCTCTCTGGTTATGAGGGTCCACGCGGCGTTCGTGAAGTCCGGTGGCGGGGGAGCGGGCGGCCCTTCCTGCGCGGTTGCCGCCGCCCATGAAAACAGGCACACGATGCACGCCACGTAAAAACGCGTTCGCATAAACCATCCTCCAGACATGAGAAAGGCGGGACCCGGGCAGAAGGTCCCGCCTTGACCTTACCACAAAGCCGGGAGGGGGGTGTTAGAGAGGGGGGTGTGGGGTTCCGGCCTGCGGTGTGTCGGGGGTTGTCAATTCCTGCAACAACTGCGCCTTGTCGAACGCGCCCACGAACCGGGCCACTTCACGGCCGCCGCGAAACACGATCGACGTGGGCAGATAGTGAACTTCGTGCTCTTGCGCCAATTCCGCATTCTTGTCCGTGTCCACTCCCAGAAAAACGACGGCGCCGGAATGGTTACGGGCAAGTTCATTGACGGTCGGGCCCACCTGGCGGCACGCGCCGCACCAGGACGCGTGGAAGTACGCGAGCACCGGCTTCTCCGAGGCGCTGACCTGNNGGTCCCGACGGCGACGCGAACGCAAACGCGATCAAAAGTCCCATCAGACCGCCGTAGATGGCCCCGCGCCAGGGATTGGCGGTCAGGGGGCAGCCGCCGGTCTCACACGACCGCGTGCTTCCCATGACGGCGCCCAGTCCCGCGCCCAAAGCCACGCCCAGGCCAATTCGCAGTATCGGTACTACCATCTTCTTAACTCCTTATCCGGAACCGCCTCGTGTTGTCCGGTTGCCGTCTGACCAACCATATAGGAATGCCCGGGAGCGGGGATTTATTTCCGGTCGGCCTGCGGCCCGTGATTTTGACTACAATCTGATGTCAACGACTACGGATTTGCGAATGGACCCATGCCCGTTGGGCAGCTTCCGTCGCCGCTGCCTCCTCTTTTTTGCGCGTATGTGGAGTGTAGAGCAACTTCGGGGCCAACTTGACCTCAAGGGGCTGTCTTTGACTAAGCTTTTGTCTAATCATGACTTAGCAGGATATCGCGGAGGGTGGTAGACTCGCCTATTCGGCGGCAAGTATCGGTAAAGCAACGTTACAGAGCGTTGCGTATCGTTGCGCAACATTCTATCTGGCCGGTGTAACGGTTCCGAAGGCCTGAAGGTCTGCTCCAATGGTCTCCGAATCGCCCACGACCACGATGGTAAGGCGGGAGGAGTCAACATGTTCCCGGGCGACGCGCTGGATGTCTTCCGGGGTCGTCGCCGCATAGGCCGTGTACGCGCGGGACAGGTAGTCGGGGGGCAGGCCCATGAATTTGAGGTACCACAGCCAGTTGATGGCGTCGGCAAACGTCTCCAGATCGAGAATGGCGCGTCCGGAGAGGTGTGACGTGGCCCGCTGAAGCTCCTCGGGGGACGGGGGAACCGTGCGCATGCTTTCGAGCACGTCCAGCATGGACGCCAGGGCAGGACGGGTCTGCTCCGTCTGCGTTGAAACGCTGCTGGCAAAGTATCCCCCGTGCTTGAGAAAGGTGAATCCGCCGTAGGCGCCGTAGGTGCGGCCCTGTGTTCCGCGCAAGGTCATGTTGAGCCGGCTGCCGAACGCCCCGCCGTAGATCTCGCTGAACACCTGCGCCGCGAAGTAATCGGGGTGGTCCGGGGCGAGGGCAAGCTGCCCGATGCGGATCTGGCTCTGCACGGCGCCCGGAACGTGGGCGAGGTACACGCGGGTGGCTTGCGGGGGCGGCGCATCGGGCGGGGGCGCATTCCGTCCGGCGGAGGACGCGGTCCAGGCGCCGAAGGCCTGTTCCGCCCACTGGAACGCGGTCTCGGGCTCGACGTCGCCGCCGAGGTACAGGACGGCGGCGTCCGGGCGCGCGATCGTCCGCCACCACCGTGTCAAATCGCTGCGATCGAGCTTGCGGATGTCGCTCGGGCCGCCGGTGGCGGGTTGGGCGTATGGATGGGCCTGGTAGAGCCGGCGGCGCAACTCGATGTCGGCGCGATAGGCCGGATCGCTGCGGGCATAGCGGAGCATCACACGCTCCTGGCGCTTGAGCTGGCGCAGTTCCTTGCGCGGGAACGCCGGGGAGGTCACCAGCTCGGCGAGCAGGCCAAGGCAGTCCGGGCCGGTCTCGGTGAGTCCGCTGACCGCGAGCATGGCGGCGTCCATCACGGCCACCTCCTGCACCATCAACGCATGCTGTTCGATGAATCGGGCAAGTTCCGCGGCGGAGCGCGATTCGGTTCCTTTTCTCAGCATCCCCAGGGCCAGATTCGTCGCGCCCGGGCGGGTCTCGGCCCAGGGCCCTTCCGTGAAACCCATCGCGGCAAGAAACAGCGGCGACTCGCGGTCGGGAGTCACCACCACGCTCAGGCCGTTCGCAAGGACGCGTTCCTGAGCGTGCACGGTGGGGATATCCGGTGTGGCGTCATTGAGAGGCGGAACGGCAGGAAACTCGGCGGGACGTTTCCACGCGTCTTTGCACCCGGGGATTTCGGGGAAGGGCGACGGCGCCAGAGCGGCGTCCGTGCCGGGCTCGTAGTGAAACTGCCGGTCGGGCAGGACCCGGACCCGGGTGCGCCGTTCGGCGACGAGGTACATGGAAGCGACGCGGCGCAGATCCTCGGCGGTGATGGCATCGACGACGGCTGCTTCGCGGTTTACCCACGCGGGGTCGCCGTGAAGGATGGCCGCCTCGCCCAACTTCCACGCGCGCTGTTCCACGGAGAGGCATCCCGAGACGGCCGCGCGCCGGAACTGGCATTTCACCTTCGTCAGCTCGTCGTCCGTCGGGCCGTTCTCCTGAAATTCGGCGATGTGGCGGTCGAAGGCGCGGAACACCGCGTCGCCGGGCCGGCCCAGGGGGCTGAGTTTGCCGAGATAGTACCGCACGGGGTGCAGCGCGCCGACGAACCCCGCGACGCCGTCGTGTTCCAGGCAGAAGTCTTGAGTCAGGAGCAGGACGCACAGACCGCGGTCGCGCACGAGGTCGCGATGTATCCGGCTGTCTTCGCCCTGGGCCAGGATCCACAAGACCATCCGCAAAGGAATCGCATCGGGATGGCGAGCGGGGACGCCGCGGTAGATGCAGCCCGCGAGCGGCACGGGGCCGAGGCGCTCAGGAAGGAGCAAGTCCCGCTCGCCGGTTTGAGGGGGTTCGCTGGCGTTGGCCCGGGGCGGCTCCGGCCCCCGGGGGATCCATCCGAAATGCTGCCGGGCCGCCTCGAGCGCGGCCTCATGCGTCACGGCTCCGGCAATCACGAGCGTGGCGTTGTTGGGCACATAATAGGTGTCCCAGAACCGGCGAGCGTCGCCGGGGGCCGTTGCGCGCAGGTGGGCGAGTGTGCCGATGGGCAGCCAGCGGTACGGGTGGTGCGGGAACAGCGCGGCCATGACGCGCTCGGGAAGCGTGCCGTAGGGCGCGTTGAGATTGGCGGTGCGGCGCTCCTCCTCGACGACGCTGCGCTCGGTCTCGAACGCGTCGTCGCGGATGTCCAGAAACGCCATGCGCTCGGCTTCGAGCCAGAGGGCGAGGCCGAGCTGCGTCGCGGGGACGGTGTTGACGTACGCGGTGTGGTCGAAATAGGTGTAGGCGTTGTTTTCGCCGCCCGTGGCATGGATAAGGTCGCCGTGCTGGTAATCGCCGACGGCCGCGCTGCCCCGGAACATGAGATGCTCGACGAGGTGGGCCAGACCCTGGCGCGTTTCCGGTTCGTCTTTCGAGCCCACGTGGTACCACACCTGAACGGAGACCAGCGGGTTCGAGAAATCCTCGTGGGTGACGACGGCCAGGCCGTTCTCCAGACGCGCCTGGGCGAGGTTCCAGACCCGGTCTTCCAGCGCGGCGGCTCGGTCCGCGGCCAGGCACGCCAGCGCGGTCATGCCCGTCACGAAGATGGTTTTCCACACGGGTTTCATCATGCGGTTCATGCGGTCCGGCGCTCTCTGCGCCGGGTGGCCGTCCTCCTGCCTCCTGCCATGCTACGGCGCGGAGCAGTAGTCGTTGGCGGAAAATGCGGCCAGGTCGTCAAGCACCCAATCGGCCAGGGACACGTCCTGACGGGGCCGGCCGGGCCGCGACAACGCGACGCAATGCATGCCGGCGGCTTTTGCGGCCTGGACGCCGACCCGGGAATCCTCGAACACCAGGCACCGCGCGGGCGCGATCTCGAGGCGTTCGGCCGCCATTAGAAAGCACGTGGGGTCGGGTTTTCCGGGTGAATAATCGTCCGCGCCGAGAAAGAAGCGGATATCCTGCCGGATGCCCATGATGTCGATGCCGTCGTTGACGCCGGCGGTGTTTGAGCCCGACACGATGCACACGGGAAAGTCCCGGGCCAGTGTTCGGAGAAGGTCCACGGAGCTGTGGATGCGGATGTCGCGCGTGTGGCGCAATCCGGCGAAGATGGGATCCACCACCGAGACAAACTGCTGGTATCCCAGGCCAAACCCCGGGAAGCGCCGGCGGATGTCCTCGTAGATGTCGCGCCAGGATACGCCGTACACGATGTCGACGGCTTCCTCGTGCGACACGGGGAATCCAAAATCGACCAGGCACTTCTTGACCGCCTCGACCCAGAGGATCTCTGAGTCCAGCAACGTTCCGTCCATATCAAAGATGTAGGCGTCAATCATCGGGGGAAATGGTCCTTGCTGATGCCGTATTTCGCCGGCGGCCATGATAAAGAACGCGCCGGACCGGCGCAAGGCACGGCGGCGCGCCCGAATCGCCGGGTAAGCACGATGCACATGCGATTGCCGCGGCCGGGGAGCCCGAGGAACGAGCTGTGTGTGGACTTGGTGGACAGTATGGACGGTATGGACTTGCCGGTCTGAACGATTTTGAAGGGGTCGAACAAGAGCGCGCCGGGTTCATGGGATTCGCCCGCGGTCTCGACCCCATCTGTGTCGTTGGGGCCGGCACGTCCATATCGTCCATACCGTCCATACCGTCCATAGGGTCCATAGGGTCCACCACGCCCCCGCCGGTTGCCCCGGGACGATACCGGCCCGGGCGTACCGGGGGACTTTCCCGTTTCCTGAATTTGCCCCGGCGCCCTCGGGTTGCCTACGATGCACGCGCGCCGGTCATTCGCCTGGTATGTGGGGAATTGAGTGAAGATTTTGATTTGCACAGCCGATTACCCGCCGGTTGACGGGGACATGAGCACGGTGAGCGTGCGCCTTGCACGTGGATTGGCCGCGCTGGGCCACGGCGTCACCATGGTGGTGCCCCATTTCCCGGACGTGGAACAGTCGGAGGCCGCTGAAACCGTGGAGGTGCTTCGATACCGCGGGTACCGATGGGGATGGCTTTGTCTGTTGCCGATGCTGTTCAGGTCGTGGGGGGCTGCGCGCGGGTGCGATGCGGTGCTGGCGCTCAACGTGGGCTGTGGGGGAGTCTTCGGCATGCTCCTGCGGGCCGCGCGCGGCACGCCGTACGTGGTGGTTGCCCGTGAATATGACGGCATGAAATCCCGGAGCATACCCGGTCTCGGAGGGCTGCTGCGCCGCGTCTACGCCCACGCGAAGGCGGTCATCGCCATCAACAATTTCACCCGAGGGCATCTCATCGATTTCGGCGAAGACGCGGACCGGATTGACGTGGTGTGGCCCGGGGCGGACCCCGAAATACGCGTCGACCAGGCGCTTGTTGATGCCACGCGGCACGACTATGTGCTGGACGGCAGCCGCGTAATCCTGTCCGTGGGCCGCCTGATTCCCCGCAATAACCACGTGGCGCTGGTGCGCGCGCTGCCCGGAGTTCTCGAACGCGCGCCCAACACCGTTCTGTTGATTGCGGGACGTGGGCCCTGCATGGGGACACTCTGCCAGGAAGCCCGCCGTCTGGGCGTACGCAACCAGCTCGTCCTGCCGGGGAAAGTCGGCGACGCCCGCCTTGCTGCGCTGTATGCGGCATGCGATGTGTTTGCGCTGCCGGCCGGCGTGGGCGAAGGGGAGCAGGCGGACGGATTGGGCCTGGCAATCAGCGAGGCGCACGCGCATGCCAAACCGGTGGTCGCGGCGAATCCGGGCGGGGCGCCCGAGCTGGTCATCGACGGTGAAACGGGCATTCTGCTCGAGACGGACGATCCCGGTGCGATCGTGGCGGCGCTCCTGCGCATTCTCGAAGACCCTGGTCTGGCCGCGCGCCTGGGCCGGAATGGGCGGAAACGCGTCGAAGGGGCATTGAACGGGGCTGCATTCGCCCAACGGGTTGCGGCGCTTCTCGAGCGTCCGGAATGAACGCTCCCCGCTCGGACGAGGAGCTCGCAGGGGCAGGCAACCGGCGGCGGCGTGGTGGACCCTATGGACGAGATGGACGGTATGGACGAGATGGACGTGCCGGACTGAACGATTGCGAAGGGTTCGAACAAGAGCGCCAGGTTCATGGGAACAGTCCGCGGCCTCAACCCGCTGCGGTGTCGCTGGGGCAGGGTCGTCCATACCGTCCGCATGGTCCATATTGTCCACCAGGTCCATAGGGTCCATAGGGATCTTGTTCCTCGGGCCGCGTGTCCGCGGCACGCGCATCTACATCTTGCTTGTTCTGATCGGTGCTGGGGGAACGCTTGATCTCGGTGGGGGCGAATGCGTATAAGATGATCTTCTTGACGGACCACACCGGAAGCATCAACAGGACAGAGGCGCGCCATGAGCAACACGCAGTTAATCGTAGGTTTACCGGCCGGCTCCCTCGCGGACCCCAACCGTGGCGGGAGCCTGATCGAATTGCTCAAGCGCGCCGGGTTTCCGACCCGGGGCTACGACAAGGGTGGCCCGAGCTGCTTCCCGTTGACGGGTTTTCTGGTCGGGTGGGACGGGCGGCCCCAGGAGTTCGGGTCGCAACTGGCGGTCGGCGAGATCGACATCGCCATCGGCGGCGACGACTGGGTCCGCGAACGCACGCTCGAATTCAAATACGAGTACGAGCGGGAGATCACCCTGAAAAAAGTGCTGCCGCTCGACCGGGGCAAGGTGCGCATCGTCATCATCGGCGTCCGGGACAGGGCCGCCGGGGGCGACGCGTGGCTTAAAACGCTCTTGTCGGCCAAACCACTGGTGACCATGGTGTCGGAAATGCCGTATCTGGCACTCGAGTGGTTTCGGGGGAGGGCCGAGGCGCTGGGCTTCGGCGCGTCGCACCAGGAGTTCTCCGTCCAGAAGTTCAAGACCCCGCCCCGGATCGACCGCGGCATCGTCATTTACGAAACCTGGGGCAAGACGGAGGCCAAGGTCAAGAACGGCTCCGTCGATTTCGGCCTCGAGATCACCCAGACGGGCAGCGCCATCGAGAACTACGGTTTGTGCGTTCTCGACGAGGTGATGACCTCGGAAGCGGGGATCTGGGCGTGTTCCTCGCTGCGCGACCATCCCGAAAAATACGACATCGCGCGCATGTTCCTGCTGAACCTGTACGGGTCCATTTACGCCGAAGACAAGGTGCTGGTCACCTTCAACACCCGGAAAGAAGACTCGGGGAAGATCCTCGGCTATCTCCGGGACAATCGCCTGTTCGGAGAAGAGCCCACGATCAACGAAGGCGTGAACTACACCGAATACAGCATCGAAATGAAGGCCGACAGCATTGACCTGCCGCTGCCCAGAGTGCGTTACGATCTGGCCAAACTGGGTGCGACCAGCATTGAGACCATCCCGCTCGAGTCCTCCATCCCCGGGCTGAGCGTGATCGATTTCTGAGGTCGCTGGCCCGGACCGCTCCCTCTCGCCGGGCCAGGATGCAGGCGGCTCCAGGTCAGTTGGCGAGGTGTCCGGCGCCGGTTACGATAGTTCTCATGGGCTGTTCGTCGGTGGATTACAGGGTCACCCAGTACCGGGAGACCTGTCTTCCCGACCGGGGCGAAATGACGTAATTTTCCAGAATTCCGCCGTTCTTTTCGATGATTCGCGCCGAGCCGGTGTTGCGGGTGTCGCAGGTGATGAGGAGCCGCGTGAATTTGCCGGTTTTTCGCGCCTCTTCGATGGTGAGCGCGCAGAGCCGGGTGCCGTAACCTTTGCGCCGTTCGGAAGGCCGGATGGTGTATCCGATGTGGCCGCCCTCGATGCGCAACGACCGCGACAGGCGGCCCCGCAACCGGCTCATGCCGATCAGCCGCCCGTCGCCGCTCAACAGCCAGAACGTGTCCGACCTCACCATGGAGAAGGGGAGGTGTCTGCCCTGGGCCAAGTCGTCGAGCTGTTTCACGTACTCTTCAAACGACGCATTCCAGTAGGCGGGGAAGGCCGGATCCAGTTCTTCACCCGCGTCGCGGTATTCGTACGCCGCTTCAAGAAAGGGTGCGCGAAGACCGGCGCCGGGACGAACCAGGGCCGCCTGCGCGGAGGTATGGGCGGGCAGCGCCACGTCAGACGCCCGTCCGCACCAGGACTTTCCCGAACGGTCCTCGTTCAAGGTAGGCGAACGCTTCCGGCACGGATTCCAGGGGGAATACGATGTCGATGGGGGGCTTTGCGCCCGCCGCGTCAAGGCGGGTCACGATCTGGCGCCAGGCCTCCTGCGATTCCCCGGGGGTGTAAGTGCCCACGGCGACGCCTTCGACGCGCACGCGCTTGAACAGGAGGGTGCCTACGATGATCTGGGCCTTGGTCCCGGCCAGAAGGCCCACCAAGGCGACCCGGCCGCGTTCGCGGCACAGATTGATGCTCGCCTGCAGGTACGGACCGGCCAGATTCTCGACGACGGCATCCACCCGTCCGCCCCCGAGCGCCTCCTTCACCCGCATCTCCAGACCGTCGATTTCCGCGTTCACGGCAAGATCCGCGCCCAGGGTCTTGAGCCGGGCGCGTTTCTCCGCGCTGCGCGACAACGCCACGACCTTCGCGCCGAGGGTTTTCGCGAGCAGCACCGACGCCGTGCCCACTCCGCCCGACGCCCCCGTGATCAGCACCGTCTGCCCGGGTTCGACACCGGCCGCCTCGACGAGGGCCTGCCACGCGGTCAGAAACGCCAGCGGAGCCGCCGCGCCCTCCTCCTCTTTCCAGCCCGGGGGCAGAGGCGCCAGCGACGCCTCCGGCGCCGCCACGTATTCGGCCAGGGTCCCTTCGCGCGTGACGCCGATCTCGCTGCGCAAGAGCACCACCGTGTCGCCGATGCGGAACCGGCCGCTGTCTCCAGGCTTTTCCACCACGCCGCAGCCGTCCCGGCCGACGGCGAAGGGGGGTGTGCCAGGGCGGGGATACTGGCCCTTCACGAGATACGCGTCCGCGGGGTTTAACGCGGCATACTGCAGCTTGACCAAGGCCTCGTTCGGCGCGGGTTTTGGGATGGGGATCTCGTCCATCCGCAGGTTCCCGATGTCGCCGAATTGATGAAACCGCCACGATTTCATGAGCACAATCCCTCCATTTGTGTGTCATTTTGCGCCGGAATCCGGCACACGTCAACACAGGCCGTCTGAGGCAACGGGCTCGCCTTCCCAGCGATTTCGACGAATTTCCGGCGGCCTGCGCGCCCGTCAGCGCCCGGTTATTCCCGGAACGCGAACGCGAAGAGTTCGGCGTCGCGCATTATGAACCGCACCACGACCGGTTTGCCCCGCAACGACGACACGTCGGCCTGACCGCCCCATGCCACCGCATGACGGAGGTTATCGCCCTGGATCGCGTCCGAGGTCTCAAAACCGGGGTAGGGCGTCCCCGCGGCATCGCACAGGGTCACCGTGAGGGCGCCCGCGACGCGCGCGTTGACCTCCAGGCGTCCGCCGGAAAACGCGAGCGGCACTGTGGTCAGGCTGCCGCCTTCGGCAGGGGCGTCCACCGACACAAACCGGTCCAGGTCCCAGATGGCCAGGCCGAGCGAGCCGGTGTACGGCGTGCCGCGTCCGGTGCCTTCCGCCCGGTAGAGGCAGGGCGTGCCGTGGGTGTAGTTCGAGCCGCCGTAATACAGCCAGACTTCGTCGCCCACCCGCAGCGCGCGCGCCTGGGTGCCAAAGAAGCCGCAATCCCATTCGCCGGGTTTTCCGCGCGGCACGCAGGGTTGCCGGAAGGGCCGTTCCCAATGGACGAGGTCGCGCGAGGCCGCCAACTGCAGCTCACCGGGGCCTTCCTGGTTGCCGTACCGCGCGTCGTTGTTGATGGTGAACATCCAGATGAACGCCAGTGTGCATGATTCGGCCGGGTACGCGCCGATGCCATAGAACTCCGTGCGCATGAGCGCCGGATCGTCCGGAACGTCCAGGACTGGACGCACTTCCTCGATGCGCGCCAGACTCCCCGCGTCATCGCGGAGATCCGGCGTAAAGACCAGTTGGGGTTCCGACCAGGTGCTGAAGTCCGGGCTTGTCGTGAGCCAGAACACGCGGCGCTCGATCCCGCGTACGGGATGGGCGATTTTTGGGAAGGCCACATAGCACCCGCGCTGCTCGTCATAGTAGCCGGTGATCACATCCGCGCCCGGGGCGATGCGGGACTCGCTGAACCGAGTCCAATGGAGGCCGTCGGGCGAGATCCATGTGTGATAACCATGATCCTGGGCGTCCTGGTTGTGGCCGATCATCTTGTAGCGGCGCGCAGGATCCGGGTCATTGACGTCCTTGATGACCGACGGCAGCAGGATGCCCTCGGCGATGACGTTGTGCTGAGGGTGTTTTGCCGACTTCACCTCGCCGATCAGCGGCTTGTCCCAGTGCACGCCGTCCTGGCTGGTGGCGTAGTACAGGCCCAGGCGGGGAAACCCCTCGGGTTCCTCGGCGTAATACCACATTTTGAAGCGCTTTTCCTGCTCGTCGTAAATGACGTTCCCGTAGATTTCGACCCGCCAGCCCTCCCAGGGCTGGTCCGCCTTCAAAATGGGGTTTTCGGGATGCGGACGCGCCGGATGCAGCGTAAATGCCACATTATCCGCGGCATCCACCAGCACGGTATCCACAAACAGCTGCGACCGGCTCCCCACATCAAATGGCGATACCGCCCCGGAAGCGGAGAGGGCGAAAAGCAACAGGGCGGCCAAGACACTTCCCACCGTGCGAGTGTTCATTTGTGGAACCTCTCAGTTCGGACACATCGTTCTTCCACCGGGTCCGGGGGTCACTATAGCAAACCCACGAAACTTCTTGGCAAACGGCGTCCCATGTGTTATTCTAACCAGGGTAACTGTGTGGGTTTCGGAGTTCGTGGATAGTAGACCGAATGGGGCAAGATTTCATATCCCGCCGCGCGTTGGCGATTTCCAACTGCATGCATCAGGGCTGAACTGCCTTCCGTCTCTGCTACGACCATCCGGACGAGTCTCGAGGTGAGAAAGGAAGCCTTGAT
The DNA here is from genome assembly GCA_002348185.1 of Candidatus Hydrogenedentes bacterium UBA2224. GTDB lineage: Bacteria > Hydrogenedentota > Hydrogenedentia > Hydrogenedentales > SLHB01 > UBA2224. The sequence goes on from DDYW01000053.1 coordinate 66,709, forward strand.
GAACATCTATGTAGGGAATCTGTCGTACA
>DDYW01000047.1 GCA_002348185.1 Candidatus Hydrogenedentes bacterium UBA2224
GACATTTCTAATGTGGCTTGACATTGTCTAAATTGTTGTTTGACTATGCTTTTCCCCGTATGCTATGCTCGTTCGACTTCGTGGAACGGGCAATCACGCGCAACGTGTCCGGTCATCCGATAGCAACAGCGCAGTCGCATTCACCCTAAGTCATTGTCGCGCAACCTATGGCAACACGGAATGCGATGTTTCGCCCGCGATAGATTGCGGACTTGAAATGCACAAGATGAAAGTTGGACTGATCGGTTGCGGCAACATCGGGACCGATGTGTGTATTGCCCTGCAAAAGGGCGACATACCGGCAGAGGTTGCGGCACTGACCGATATCGACCGGTCGCGGGCAGAGCAGATGGCCAGAAGCTTTCAGCTTTCGGCCACGATTTGCGACCTGGAAGAAAATGCCGCGTCGGTGGACTTTCTGGTCGAATGCGCGGACGCGGGCGTGGTGGCGAAGGTCGTTGACGCGGCCATCCGGCACCGTCGAGACTGTCTGATTCTCAGTCTGGGCGGGCTGATGACCACGCCGGAACTGTTGGAAGCGGCCCGGCAACACGGCGTGCAGATTTGGCTGCCGTCGGGTGCGCTGGCGGGTTTGGACGGCGTGCGCGCAGGGCGCGAGGGCGGGTTAGACCGCGTCACCCTGACCACGCGGAAGCCTCCGGGAGGCTTGAAGGGGGCGCCCTACCTCGCGGAGCGCGGGATATCCCTTGACGGCCTGAAAGAGCCGAAGGTCGTTTTTGACGGAACGGCGCTCGAGGCGGTGAAAGCGTTCCCGAAGAACGTCAACGTGGCTGCGGCCCTGAGCTTTGCGGGCATCGGCCCGGAACGCACGCGGGTACGGGTGATCGCCGATCCCCGGGCCACGGCAAACAGCCACGAGATCGTGGCGGAAGGCGCGTTTGGCCGGCTGGTGGCGATGACAGAGAATCTGCCGTCGCCGCGCAATGCGAAGTCGAGTTATCTGGCCTCGTTGTCGGGGTGCGCGGAGTTGCGCGCCGCGGCGGAGGCTTTTGTGATGCGCCGCGCTGAAGGCGCGGGCAGGTGTGGTTAGCAGACAAAAGGCGGGCGCGCGAGCAGGCGTCCCTGGCGCGGATTCCCCGGTTTCGGGAATGCGCATGGCGGTGTTGGAGAGCAAGCATCATGTACGCAGTGGTTAAGACAGGCGGCAAGCAGCACAAGGTATCCCAGGGCGACGTGTTGCGCGTCGAGAAGATCGATGCGCCCGTGGGTGACACGGTGGAATTGACCGAGATCGCGCTGTTGAGCAAGGACGACGGCCTGGTGGTCGAGCCGGACGCGCTGAAATCGGCCAAGGTGGTCTGCGAGGTGGTCCGACAGGGCCGCGCGAAGAAGATCCGCGTCTTCAAGAAGAAGCGGAAGAACAACTACACGCGCACCTACGGGCACCGGCAGAGCTACACGGAACTCCGGGTTCAGGACATTCAGGCGTAGAGGAGAATCGAGCATGGCACACAAGAAAGCAGGCGGCAGTTCACGCAACGGCCGTGACAGCACAGCGCAACGGCTTGGCGTAAAGAAATTCGGCGGCGAAATCGTGCGCGCGGGCAACATCCTGGTCCGTCAGCGCGGCACGCAGTTCCGCCCCGGCGAAAACGTGGGCATCGGCAGAGATGACACGCTGTTCGCCCTTGCGGACGGGGTGGTTCAGTTCCGGCACGTCACGAAGCAGCGGAAGCGCGTAGACGTCGTCACCTCCGAGTCGAAGTAGCTCGGCAAATACAGGCGATGCGCCATGTTTGTCGATCGCGTACGAATACGGGTTACCGGAGGCGCGGGCGGCAACGGGTGCTGTAGCTTCAGACGCGAAAAGTACGTCCCCCGCGGCGGCCCGGATGGAGGCGATGGCGGCCACGGGGGCGACGTCTTTTTTGTCGCGGCCCTGGAAGTCACGTCGCTGATCAAGCTGCGCTACCACGCGCATTGGAAAGGTGAATCGGGCAACCACGGGCAGGGTTCCAACCGGCACGGCAAGACCGGCACGGAAACGGTGATTCCGGTGCCGGTGGGCACGCTGGTTCGCGACTTCGAGACCGGCGAGGTGCGTTGCGACCTGGCCGAACCGGGCGCGCGTTTCTGCGCGGCACACGGCGGCCGCGGCGGCAAAGGCAACGCGCGGTTCGCCACCTCGACCCGGCGGATTCCGCGTTTCGCCGAACTGGGAGAACCCGGCGGGGAAGCCCAGTACCTCCTGGAACTCAAACTCATCGCGGAAATCGGGCTGGTCGGCCTGCCCAACGCGGGCAAATCGACCTTCCTCGCACGCGTCACCGCGGCCACGCCCAAGATCGCCGACTACCCGTTCACGACCATCACGCCCAACCTGGGCGTGATCGAACTCGACGGGTTCCGCACGATGACCATGGCGGACATCCCGGGGATCATTGAAGGCGCGGCCGAGGGGAAAGGCCTGGGCCACGATTTCCTCCGGCACATCGAGCGCACCCGGCTGTTGTTGTTCATCATCGACGCGGGCGATGAAGACCCCGAGTCGACGCTGCGCATGCTGGAAACCGAGCTCGAGGAACACAGCCCGGTCTTCGCCGGCCGCCCCCGGCTGATCGCCCTGAACAAGATCGACATCCCCGAAAACCGCGTCCGCGCGGAGGCGTTCGCGCAAATCCACGACGGCGCGCTCCCCATCTCCGCGGTGACCGGCGAGGGGGTGGACACGGTGCTGGAGCGCGTCTGGTCGCAGGTGGAACGGCTCCGCCGGCAGGAATCGGCGGCCTCGGAAGAAGGCGAGGAAGCGGAGTATACTTACGAATCGCCGTTCTCGGTCGCCCGCGAAGGCGGTGGATTCCGCGTTGAAGGTAAACCCGTGCTTCGCGCGGTGGCAATGACGGATTTCGAGAATGACGAGGCGGTGTCCCATCTCCAGAACAAGCTTCGGCGGATGGGGCTGTTCAAGACCTTGAAGCGGCTCGGCGCACGGCCGGGCGAGTCCATCTATATCGGAGATATCGAGCTTGAATATCGACCTGAATAGAGTGAAGACGGTGGTCGTAAAGATCGGCACGTCGCTACTGACGGGTCCGACGGGGTTCGACGGCCGCGTGCTGGAAGAGATCGTCAAGGAACTGTGCCGGCTCAAGCGCGAACGCAACCTGAACCTCCTGGTGGTCTCGTCGGGGGCCATCGGATGCGGAATGACGGCGCTCGGGCTGACGGAACGGCCAAAACGCCTGCCGCTGAAACAGGCGACCGCGGCCGTGGGCCAGGCCAACCTGATGCACTACTACGAAACGCTCTTCCGCACCTACGGCGAGGGATTGCGTTCGGCCCAGGTGCTGCTTTCGGCATCGGACCTGGACAACCGGGACACCTATCTCAACATCCGCAACACGCTCCACACGCTGTTTGCGCTCAACAGCGTCATCCCGATCGTCAACGAAAATGACTCCGTGGCCACGGAAGAACTCAAATTCGGCGACAACGACACGCTGGCGGCGCGCGTGGCCGCCAAGATCGGGGCCGACCTGCTCATCATTCTGAGCAACGTGGACGGGCTCTACGACTGCGACCCGCGCCGCAACAGCAAGGCCCGCCTGATCACCGAAGTCGACGCGATCACGCCCGAGTTGGAGGCCATGGCCGGCGATACCGCGGAGCAGACCTCCGTCGGCGGGATGCTGACGAAGCTCGTGGCGGCGAGCATCGCGAGCGCGGCCCAGGTGCGCACGGTGATCGCCAACGGCCGGCGCCCCAACATCCTCCACGACACGCTGGCGGGCCAGGGGGTGGGCACAACCTTCTATTCCTCGTGCGAATCCCTGTCGCAGCGCAAGCGCTGGATCGCCTTCGGGCGCGCGGCGCGCGGGATCATCACCGTCGATGACGGCGCCCGAAACGCCCTCATCAAGCAGGGAAAGAGCCTGCTGGCCGCGGGCATCACCGGCGTGGACGGCCGGTTCCGGATGGGCGATGCGGTGCGCGTCGCCGACGCCCGGAACCGCGACATCGCGCGGGGCCTCGTCAATTATTCCAGCGAGGAAATCGAGCGCATCAAAGGCTGCAAGAGCGCGCAGATAGCCACGATTCTGGGACAGAAAGATTTCGATGAGGTTATCCATCGCAACAATATGGTGGTGCTGTAAGCGCGTTTTGCGTAATCTCAGGTTTCACGGGCAGCCCCGGCGGGCCTGCAGACGGTAAAGGAGAGCGTACGGCATGACGTTGCATGAAGAAATCGCTGGGATCTGCACACGAGCCCGCGACGCCGCACAAATCCTGCGGTCGTTGTCGCCCGCGGTAAAGAACGCGGCGCTGATCAACGCGGCGCAGGGCCTCCGCGCGGCCGGGCCGGAGCTCAAAGCGGCCAACGAACGCGATCTGGAGGCCGGCCGCGCCAAGGGCTTGTCGTCCGCGATGCTGGACCGCCTTGAATTGACCAGCACGCGCATCGAAGCGATGGCCACGGGTCTGGAGACGGTGGCCGCCCTCCCCGACCCCGTCGGGGACATTGTGCGCCAGACGGTGCACCCCAATGGGATGCGTATCGCGCAGATCCGCCAACCGCTGGGGGTCGTTGCGATCATCTATGAAAGCCGTCCAAACGTGACCGCCGATGCGGCCGCGCTGTGCCTGAAATCGGGCAACGCCACCATCCTCCGGGGCGGCTCCGAGGCCATCCATTCGAATATCGCCATCGCCCGGGTGTTCGTGGAGGGGGCGGTCGCCGCGGGCGTCCCGGAGGCCGCGGTACAGATCATCACGACCACCGACCGGGCCGCCGTAGGCGAACTGCTCCAGATGAACGGGTACATTGACGTCGTGGTGCCCCGGGGCGGCAAGGGGCTGATCGCGCGCATCCTGGAGGAATCCCGCATCCCCGTGGTGGCGCACCTCGACGGGGTCTGCCATGTCTATGTGGATGCGGACGCCGATCCCGTGATGGCCCGGTCGATCGTCCTGAACGCCAAGCTGCAGCGGCCGGGGGTGTGCAACGCCCTGGAAACCCTGCTGGTTCACGAAGACATCGCCGGGGAGTTTCTCCCGGAGGCGGCCCAGGCGCTCGAAATGGGCGAGTGCGAACTCCGCGGATGCCCGCACACCCGCCAGATCATTCCGTGCAAAGAGGCCACGGATGAAGACTGGACTACCGAATACCTCGACAAGATCCTCTCCATCAAGGTGGTGGAATCGCTCGACGCCGCGATTGAACACATCAACCGGTACGGCTCGCACCATTCCGACAGCATCGTGACGGAACGGTATGAGGCGGCGGAGCGGTTCCTGGACGAAGTGGACAGCGCCGCCGTGTACGTCAACGCCTCGACGCGGTTCACGGACGGGTTCGAATTCGGGCTGGGAGCGGAGATCGGGATCAGCACGAACAAACTGCATTGCCGGGGTCCCATGGCCCTGCAGGAATTGACCTGTTTGAAATACATCATTCGGGGATCGGGCCAGATACGTGAGTAAGCACCTGCGCATCGGCGTCTTCGGGGGGACGTTCGACCCCATTCACGAGGCGCATCTCCGCATTGCGAACGCCGCGCTGAAACAGATGCGGCTGGACAAGGTCCTGTTTGTGGTGGCGGCCCATCCCCCCCACAAATCGCGCCGCAAACTTCACGCCTCGGCGGAAGAGCGCCTGGCCATGGTGGAGGCCGCGCTCGCGGACGAACCCCAGTTTGAGGCCAGCCGGGTGGAACTGGACCGCGAGGGACCCTCGTACACGGCGGAAACTCTCGAAATCCTGCAGCAGCAGCACCCCACCGCAACATTGTTTCTGATTCTCGGCCTGGATTCCCTGGTGGACCTGCCGAAGTGGCGCGACCCGGAGCGCATTCTCGCCGTGGCCCACCTGCTGGTCGCGCCCCGGCCGGGCACGTACCCGATCCCCGCGGTCCTGGACGGCCGCTATACCCTGTTGGACCTGGAACCGGTCGAGGTCTCCTCAACGGAGGTGCGCAACCGGGCGGCAAACCGCGAACCGTATGAAGAATTGCTGCCGCCGCCGGTGCGCAGGTATGTTAAAAAGCATGGGACCTACGAATCATAGTTTTGCCATTCCCCGCGCCGCGGAGTACATCGCCCTCCTCGAACATCGGCTGCCCCCGCGGATCGTGCTGCACGCGCTGTCCGTGGCCAACTACATGGCGTCGCTGTCGGAGCTGGTGGACATCCCGTACGAGCGCGCCGTGACGGCGGGGCTGCTCCATGATCTCAAGAAGGGCATCCGGACGGAGGCCCTGCTGCGCGAGGCCGAGGCCTGCGGCCTGGACATCTCCCCCACACAGCGCAAGAACCCGAAACTGCTGCACGGTCCCGTCGCCGCTGAAGCCTGCCGGCGCGAACTGGGCGTGACAGACGACGCCGTGTACGAGGCCATTTACTGGCATACGACCGGCCGGCCGGGACTGCGCCCCACGGGCCTGGCCCTGTATTTCGCGGACTACGCGGAGCCGTTGCGCGACCGGCCGGAAGCGGCGCATGCCCGCGAGATCTGCCGGACGGAGGGGTTTTTCCGGGCGCTCTACTTCGTGACGTTCCAGAAAGTGCAGTACATTCGGACCCGGGACTCGGTGGACCCCATTTCGGAAGAGTTCTTCGTGTGGATCGGCCGCGAACTGGTCAGCCGGGGCCATCTCTCGGACCAGGAACGCGTGATGGGCCTTTCGCGATGACGACGGATTCGTTCGCGACGCTGGCGCGCTACTACGACCGCATCATGGCCCACGTGGACTATGACCGGTGGTATCTGGCCGCCCTCGCCCTGGGAGATATGCTGCCCTCGACGTTCCGCCATGCCGACCTGGCCTGCGGCACGGGCACGCTCGTAAAACGGCTTCACCGGGCCCGGTGGAACACCCTCGGCCTCGACCTCTCCCCCGCCATGATCCGCATGGGGCAAAAAGACGATCTCCCCTGGCGCGGCGTCGTCGGCGATCTGCGGGCCCTGCCGTTCCGGCGGGCGCTCAATCTGATTACCTGCCTGTTCGACAGCATCAACTTCCTGCTCGACGAGGCCGACATGGAAATGGCCATCCAGCAGTGCGCCGACGCGTTGCGCCCCGGTGGACTGTTCTACTTCGATTTCGTGACCGAGGAGATGGTGCTCCGCCATTTCGCGGATCAGCACTGGACCGAGAACAACGGGACCTTCAGTTCGTCATGGGAAAGCACCTACGACCGCGCCACCGGGATTACCGAGACCGCCATCCGGGTGAATAACGGGGTGGCAAACACCATTCGCGAACGGATACACTCGCGGACAAGCATCGAGCGCGCCCTGGCGAATGCGGGGATGCGCCCCCTCGCGTTTCTGGATGCGGGGACCTGGAAACGACCGGGCCGAAAGACCATCCGGGTGGATGTGATCGCGGTCCGGGGCGATCCGGCGCCGTATACAAATTCATTCCGGAAAATTCAGACCGGGATACAGGCCCTGTTGCAGAGCTAGAGCAAAGGAATCGCCGTGCGCCTACCACGTTCGAGCGGAGTGCTGTTGCATCCCACCTCCCTGCCGTCGCCGCACGGAATCGGCGACCTGGGCGCCGAAGCCTACCGGTTCGCCGATTTTCTGCGCGAGACCGGCCAGCGCATCTGGCAGGTCTTGCCCCTGGGCCCGACCGGCCACACCCATTCGCCGTATCAATCGTACTCGGCCTTCGCCGGCAATCCCCTGCTGGTCAGCCTGCCCCCGCTTGTCCGGGATGGCCTGCTCGAAAGCCGGATACTCGAGACCGCCCCCGCCTTCAACGAAACCTCCGTCGATTACGACGCGGTCACGGCCTTCAAAGAAGCCGCAATGCGCCATGCCAGCCGCCGTTTCCATGAAGGCGGCGCGCCGCAGTTGCGCGAGGAATACGACCGCTTCTGCGCGGAAAACACGTCCTGGCTCGACGGCTACGCCCTGTTCCGGGCCATGAAGGAAGCGCACGGCGGCGCCGCATGGCACACCTGGGACGCCGCGCTCGTGCACCGTGAACCGGACGCGTTGCGGTCCTGGCAGGAAAAACTGAGACCGGAAACCGACGACTTGAAATTCCAGCAGTTTCTGTTCTTCCGGCAATGGCGCGACCTGAGAAACTACTGCCGCGACCGCGGCATCGTCATCATGGGCGACATTCCCATCTACGTCGCTCATGACAGCAGCGATGTGTGGAGCCATCCCGACCTGTTCCACCTGGACGAGACCGGGGAGCCGACAGTGGTGGCTGGCGTGCCACCCGACTACTTCTCGGCCACCGGCCAGTACTGGGGCAATCCCATTTACCGGTGGGACCTCATGGCGTCGCGGGGCTATGCGTGGTGGATCGACCGGATCCGATCCATGCTATCGATGATGGACATCCTGCGCATCGATCACTTCCGCGGCTTCGAGGCCTACTGGGTCATTCCCGCCTCGGAGACCACCGCCGTCAACGGTCACTGGGAAGCGGGCCCCCGGGATGACCTGTTTCACGCCATCCAGAACGCCCTGGGCTCGGTGCCGCTGGTCGCGGAGAATCTGGGGCTGATTACGGACGAGGTCGAGGCCTTGAGGAAACGCTTCGAGTTTCCGGGCATGGGCGTGTTGCAGTTTGCCTTCGGGCCGGACATCCACCACGCCGGATTTCTGCCCCATCAGTACTACCCGAACCTGGTAGCCTATACGGGCACTCACGACAATGACACCTTCATCGGCTGGTGGCAGGCCAAAGGCGAGGGAACTACCATGTCGCGTGCGGCAATCCGGCAGGAACGGGACTTTGCCCGCAGGTACATGGCAACCACCGGAAAAGACATCCACTGGGTGGGGATCCGGACGGTCATGGCCTCAGTGGCCGACACCGCCGTGTTCCCCCTTCAGGATATCCTCGGCCTGGGTTCCGAAGCGCGCATGAACACCCCAGGCACCAGCGGCGACCACAACTGGCGATGGCGGTTCCGGGCCGGCGCGCTGACCCCCGAGGTGGCCGGGCGCCTGCGCGAACTGACCGAGCTCTACGGCCGCCTGCCAGACGGCCGCTGACGCAGCGCCCGCACGCTACCGCACCGAAAGCGCTTCGATGGCCCGGGCGACCTTGTCGCGGTGTTTTTCAATCGGCGCCGGGTCCTTGGTGTAGGTGGTAAGGTCTGTGGAGATCTCACCCGGAACGGCCAGGAGCTTCTGATACCGGCGCTTCATCCGCGCAGGAAGCTCATTGCCTTTCTCCTCCAGCAGCCGTTCGAGCATGGCCAGGTATTCGTAGTCCTCGATGCCGTCGCGCAACATCTCCATGCGGCAGCAGGCCACGGGCCCCTCCAGAATGGGCTCCGTGGCGACGCCGCCGGCGGCCTCGGGCGGATACACAAAACGCCCGTCGCCGTTCCCCCACGGCTCGCGCGCCCCCTCGACGTAGGGGTTCGATTTCCATCCCATGGGATCTTCGTAGGGATTCTGGGGATGGTCCGGATACGCCACGCTGGTGGACCAGAGGGTGGTGGTCCAGAAGAGCAGGCCGGTAACATCGTATTGCCAGGTCTGCCAGAGCCAGATGCGCAGATCCGTGCCCGGATGGTCGATGAACATCCCCGCGAACGGCCGTTTCGGCACGGTGCAGATATACCACCAGAGGGTCTCCCCGGCGGCCCGGCGCGCCTCGGCATCGTCATGATTGTACGTGCTGGTCATGGGACACCAGATGTTGGGCCCGCCGATCAGCTTGGGATCGATCTTCTCGGTGATCATGCGGCCGATGCCCGGGGCGACATTCTTAAGACGGATGAACTGGTCGCGGACGAATTCGTACTGCTTGGGATTGGGCTCGTCGAAGAAGTAGACGTAGCTCATGTCGAGCCAGCCCTTGTCGCGCAGATGGGCCTCGACCGCCTGCGCGTAGGCGGTGAACGCCAGCTCGAACTCGGGGTCGCCGAGCCGATAGTCAAGCAGGGCGGGATCGCTGTGGCCGCCGTAGGTGCCGCCGCCAAGGCCCGGAATGCCTATCCGGAACGTGGTGATGTGCCGATCGCGAATCGCCGACTCCATCGCGGCATCCCAATCCGACCAGTCAAACCGCGGTGTCAACGCCTTTTCCTGCAGCAGCGCGCGAACGGCCGGGGCAAGGTCCGCGCCCTCGTTCTCACCAAGTTTCACCCACTCCACGTGGATCTCGTGGCCCGGCACCGGGTCGTACAGGGTGATGTGATTGTCCGCAAAATACTCCAGGTACTTGTTGAGCACAGTTTCGCGAGCCTGGGGCTCCTGCAGCGCCTGGTAATGGAAGACCGCGCCCGCATCAAATCCGAACGCGGTCGTACACGTCATCCGGTCGGGCAACTCAAATGCGTAGACCCGCACGTGCAGGGGAACCTGCGCCGCAAAACCGGCCGCTTCCAGCAGGATGCTGCCGGTGTAGTCGCCCGGCGCGGCATCGCGGGGAACGTCCACCCGCACCCACAACGGCTGATTCGTGTCCGCCTCCAGCGCGATCGGCGCGGTGAACGGCGGCAGCGGATCGGGCCACAGGCCTTGTGCGCCCCAGGCATCCGTGGGAAACTCGACATACACATACCGCACCCGCAATACCTCGACGGCTTCAGCGGGCAAGACGGCGCCGTTCGGACCCGTCAGGCTGGACGCCTTCGCGGTGAATCCCTCCAGCGCCCGCGTGGGACGCACGACCAGCTGGGCCGCTTCGGCCTCGTTCCGTGCGGCGCGGATCTCGATCGCGCGGCCCTTTCTAGATGGCACGGGGCGCGTCTGGCTCACCTTCCAGCCCGAAGACGCCCACCACAGTTCGACGGCCGGGTCGGGCGAGGCCAGGCGTTCTCCATACCCATCCTCAAACAGAATGCAGTCCACCTCCACGGCGCCCGCCGCACCCGCGCAGCCAAGCAGCAGACATGCGGCCATTGCATACGAAAAAACCTGTTTCAAGGCTGTCTCCCCCACGTTGAGTGTCAACCGACCGGCACTTCCACAAAAGACTTCCCGGGAACCCGCGCCTACGTGATCCGTTCAAACGCCGCGAGAGCACGGTCTCGCGCTTCCGAATGATCGATTATAGGCGACGGGTACGTATCATCCAAACACACACCGGCTTCGCGCAGCGTGTCCGGGGGCGCCTGCCAGGGCTTGTGAATCCACTGGCCGGGAAGCCCGGCAAGTTCGGGCACCCACTGCCGGATGTAATCGCCCGCGGGATCGTATCGCTCGCCCTGGCTCACGGGATTGAATACGCGGAAGTACGGGGCCGCGTCCGCCCCGCACCCGGCCGTCCATTGCCACCCCTGCGTGTTGTTGGCGAGGTCGGCATCCACCAGGGTGTCCCAGAACCACGCGGCTCCGTGTTGCCAGGAAATGAGCAGGTCTTTCGTCAGCATGGAGGCGACAATCATGCGGACCCGGTTGTGCATCCATCCGGTTTTCCAGAGCTGCCGCATGCCTGCGTCGACAACAGGATACCCCGTACGCCCGCGCTGCCACGCCCGCTGGGCTTCCGCGTCGTGTTTCCAGGGGAACGCAGCAAACTTCTCCTGCATGGGCTCCGCGGGCAGGTGCGGGAAGTTGTAAAGCAGGCTGTAGGAGAATTCACGCCACCCGAGCTCGCTCAGGAACTTCTCAGCGCCGCGTTTCGCCGCGTTCGAGCCGCGCCCCGCCGCGGCAGCCTGTACGGCGTGCCAGACCTGGCGCGGGCCGACCTCACCGAAGTGGAGGTACGGCGACAAGCGGGACGTGTCGTCGCGCCCGGGCTGGTCGCGCCCGTCGCAATACGAATCAAGGGACGCATCCAGAAACGTCTCGAGGCGGTCCCAGGCGGCATCCTCCCCGAACGCCCAGGCTTCGCGGATGCCGCCCGCCCAGTCGGGCCGGGGCGCCAACCCGAGCGATTCCAGGCGCACCGATCTCGGCCACGATTCCGGCGCGGGAACGCGGCGCGGCGCCGTGACCGGCTCGGCGGGCGCCAGCCTGTCCAACGCGGCTTTCCAGAATGGCGTGAAGACCTTGTAGGGCCCGCCCTGCCGGGTGGTGACTTCCCACGGCTCGACCAGCAGCGCCCCGTTGAAGTCTTTCACGGCGAGCCCCAGGTCATGGGCGCGTCCTTTGACCATGTCATCGCGCCGTCGAATTTCGGGCTCGTAACGCCGGTTCCAGTACAGCGCGCCGGCACGCGTGGACCGGGCGATGGACTCCAGTTCGTCCCAGGCGGCGCCGCGCCGGAGAATCAGCCGTGAACCGGCCTTCTCGAGCCGGCCCTCGAGGCGCTGAAGCGAATGATGCAGCCAGCAGCGGCTTGCGGCCCCCGGCGCCCAAGCCCCCTCCTCCGCCGGCGCCCACACATACACGGGGATGACAGGGCCCCCGCGGCGGACCGCCTCCAGAAATGCCGGGTTGTCTTCAAGGCGCAGGTCTTGCCGGAACCATACGATTGTCGCGTCGTGTGCCATGGCCTTCCTCAGGTTGAGCCGGGGAGCGGAGCGTCATCATCCATCACAAGCGGCCAGGAAATCCAACACCAGCCTTCGGGTCTTTTCGACGGTCTTGACGGCTCTGTCGGCGTTGCGCGCGACAAAGTCGCGGCATTCGCGAAACCAGGCGCGGTCGAGACCGGCATCGCCAGAGAACCCACCCCGCCCGTGTGCATAGACGAGCTGGTGCGGCTCGGTCCCGTTTGAGGCATACACCCGTTCCACCCGGCGGTGGGACACGTGCCAGCCGCCCTCGACGCGCATGAAGGCCAGCAACCGGAAGGCCGTGAAATGCGCGTGCGGAACATCGTTCTCAACACAGACCTGCATATGGGCCTCGTCGATGTCGTCAGCGTGCAGATTCGTCGCCAGCATGCAGCCGTTGGCGCTCAAGGCGCAATACCGTCTCAGCGATTCTCCCCACAGATAGGCAAAGTAAGGACCCGCCCCGATTTCGTGGCAGATGAGGCAGGTCCGGTCCCCGGCCTCCTCTCGCGAATACCTGCGCAGCGCATCGTCGGTGGCTGCGGCCAGGACCGTACCGGCAGGCACGAAGTTGAGCAGGGCACACATCACCGTAGTCTTGCCCGCGCCACCAGGATTGGCGCCAATCATGAACGAGGTCCCGCGCGAAATGTGCATCAGGAAATACGCCGCCAGATCCACATCCAGCGTGCCGGCCGCCAGCAGGTCAAACACGCTCAGCATGCGGCCTCCCCGCTGGTTGCACCGCTCCAGTTCCATGCAATGCCGGCGAATTGCGTCGTCCATGCCTGCCTGCCTCGAAAATCCGACCGGCGTGGGACCGCGCGGGTCCGCGTGGTCATCCCCGGGTCTTCTGGTTTGCATCGTCTTCAGGTGAGCCCATCGGCTCCTGGTGCGCTGTCCCTCGTTGAAGCGCCCATCTTACCATATCCCACAAGGACTACCCCTGGAACATCCGCAGTCCCTGAATCAATGATCTCGACGCCATGCAGCACCCGGCGCGGCCAGCAGGTAGAGGCTCCGGAGACGGAGGCGGCCGCGACCAGATGTGTCATAACACCCCATTTTGCAATGATTTACAATAGACCCAACACAGAAGGGCGGCTAAGTGTCTTGACAGCTGGGGAGCTCTTCAGTAAGCTTAGGCGGGGGTTATCGGTTACCTTCCGGCCGCCTGCGCCGGAAAGTGGCCAGTCGTACCCAGCCTGGCACACGCACAGCGGGCCGGCAAGAGGAGGTGATGCGGGCGTCCAGTGTACCCACTCGAATCTCGGGTGCGGCTTCTTCTGTACTACGGTCCGTGCCGAGAGACAAGCGTTTCGCAGGGGACAACCTTCAACAAATCAACAGGAGGTCTGAAAAATGCGTATTCACGTGTGCATTCTGACTGCTTTGTTGCTGGCGAGCGGGGGCGTAAACGCCGCGGAAGTCTTCGATGTGCTGGAAGTGAACGGTCACCCCGGCTACATCACGGCCTATCAAGTCAGTCCTGACGGCATCGTAGACAAAGTGCTCATGCTGGTCAGCGGCTTCGACACCGACAATGACGACCATCCGATTGACGATCTTACGACGGATTACCAGCCCGTCATTGATCTGCTGGGACCTCAGGGCTGGGATATTGTGCTCTTTGACTATGTGCGCGGGGACATCGACCTCAAGCAGAATGCCGACAATTTGGCCCGCTTCATTGAAGTAGTGGACAGCATTGCGGTGCCCAACTACCACCTGGCGCTTGTCGGCGGCTCGATGGGAGGGATTGTCGTACGGACCATGTTCGTTCAGGAATACTCCGGCATGGGTGTCGACACATTCGTTTCCGTGGACTCCCCGCATCACGGCGTCTACCTGAGCAGTTGGGTGGAAGGCCTGGCCACGCTGATGCTTGACCAGTATGTCGCCGCCCATCAGATGCACCATGGCGATGCCCTGTACAACCAGCACTACGGCTGGCTGCAGAGCGTCGAGAACGACGGCTACTTCAAACCGAACATCATTGCTCCCATGGCCACGTGTGCCGTTGCGCTCAGCAACGGCGAAAGCCAATGGCAGGTGAAATGGGGCGACGAGATCATTCACAACAAGTGGTATGGCGTTTCCTGCATTATTTACCAGGAAGGACTGACGTCCACCTACATGCCGTACCACTCGGTGACGCTGATGGATGACTGGGCCACCCGCCGCACCGTCAAATGGAACCGTAACGTCTATTCCTATTACAGCACAGCCACGTCGTATTTCGACCAGAAGGTGCCCAATCCCGTGGACGAACACGGCGCCCCGGAATATGCCGTGCAGCAGGCCATCAACTTCGTGCTGGCCCACGCGCCCCAGAACTAGGCAACGTTCGCCAGCGGGGCCTCCGCCGGACAAGGTTGGCTGTAACGGATCCCGGGGTCCGAATGTATTGTGTCCGAGGTTTCGGTTTGTAGATGTTGTAACGAAAGGAGAAACAACATGAAACACATTAAGTCGACTTCGAAGATTCGCCGTCCGGAAAAGGCCGAGATTCCGATCGTGGACGACCTCCTTTGCGCGGTTTTCCCGAAAAAGGAAAAGTGCGCCGCCGCATAGTCGCGCCGCCGTATTGGAATTCACGAGGAGACCCCCCGAATGGGGGTCTCTTTTCTTTTCGGGGGGAAAAGCGTCACGCGCAGGCGGCCAGCCCCGCCGGAGCCCGGGACGGGGCCGATTGAACGATTCGTGCGCCGTCGCTATCATAAGGGATGTAGTCTTCGTGGGTGCCCCGCCGTCTGACCGCGGCCAGAATTCCGGAAAGGTTCGCGGTTGCCTGGTGTTCCAAATGTATCCGGAGTCTGGAGGTTGTGTTGACGGGTTATATCCGAATCCTGGCGCTCCTGGGCGTAATCGCGGGAGCGGGATGGACGTCGTACGGCGAAGATTGGCCCATGTGGCGCTACGATGAAGGACGCACGGCGAGCAGTCCTGAAGAGTTGCCCGGCGAATTGCATCTCCAGTGGCTGAACCACTATCCGACGCGGACCCCGGTGTGGGAAGACCCCCTCAATCAGGATCTGATGCCGTATGACGCAGTGTTCGAACCGGTGGTTGCGGGGAATACGGCGTATCTGGGTTTCAACGACAGCGACAAGGTTATCGCGCTCGACCTCCGGACGGGCGAAGAGCGGTGGGTTTACTATTGCGATGGTCCCGTGCGGCTCCCCCCCGTGGTCTGGCGGGACCGCGTCCTTTTTGTCAGCGATGACGGCCATCTGTATTGTGTTCGGGCATCGGACGGCTCGCTGGTGTGGAAGCGCCGCGGCGGGCCCTCGGACCGCAAGATTCTCGGCAACAGCCGACTAATCTCCACCTGGCCGGCGCGGGGCGGCCCAGTGGTGAGCGAGGGCGTGGTCTATTGGGCCGCCAGCATCTGGCCGTTCATGGGCATATTCCTGTACGCGCACGACATCGAATCAGGCGACCTGGTCTGGCTGAACGACGGGGAAAGCGCGCGGTTCCGGCAGCAGCCGCACGGCGGCGCGGTATCGTTCGCCAATGTGGCGCCGCAGGGCCCGTTTGCCCTCAACGGCGACGCGCTCCTGGTGTCCGGGGGGCGCTCCGTCCCGGCAGTGTTTGAACGGTCAAGCGGGGCATTCCGCTATTACCGGGTTGCGGATTACAACAAGACCGGCGGCACGTTTATCGCCACGATGGGAGACCTCTTTGTCAATCATTACCGCGAACGGGTCACGTCCGTCTACAACCTGGCGGATGGCGAACTGGTGTGTCCACAGATTGGCAAGCACCCCGTATTGACGCGGGAGTCGATTTATCTGTCGGGCCCCGAGATTGCCGCCATCGACATGCCGGCCTTTCAACGGGACCCGGCGACACTGGAAGGAGCGGCGGCCTGGTCGCTTGCCGTTGACGCGTCCGGCGACCTCATCAAGGCGGGGACCCGTCTGTATGCGGGCGGGGAGGGGCGCATCACGGCGGTCGAGTCCCCGGGACCGGGCGGCGAGCCCCGCGTAGCGTGGGTCAAGGCCGTGGATGGCAAGATTGAGCGGCTGGTCGCGGCCAACGGCGCCCTGCTGGCGGTCACGCACGACGGCCGGATCATGGCGTTCGGGTCAACGCCGGGAACGCCGGTGGTGCGGCCGCTGCCCCCGTCAATCACCAGCCCGCCGGAACCGGCCCTGAAACAGGCCGATGCGATTCTTGCACAGACGGGGATTCGAGAAGGTTACGCCCTGGTCTACGGACCGGGGGACGGCACGCTGGTGGAGGCACTGGCCGCGAAATCGAATCTGCACCTGGTGGCCGTCAGCGCCGATCCGGGCGAAGTCGAGCGGCTGAGACGGAAATTCGACGGGCTCGGCCTGTCGGGAGAACGCGTGGCGGTGCTGGAAGGCGACCCCTTTACCCTCGAACTGCCTCCGTACTGGGCCTCGCTCACGGTGGTCCAGGAATTGAGCGCCAAGCGCTGGCCGCGAGACGAAGCCCTGCTGGACCGGCTGTTTCACGCTGCCCGGCCCTATGATGGGACGATTTGGCTGGAGAATTCGCCTGAGAACCAGCCCCTGCTCGCCGTGTGCGAGGCATCGGAACTGCCCGGGCTGCGCTGCCGCGAGGATGACGCGCTGATCATCGCCCGTGAAGGCCCCCTGCCGGGCTCGGCCTGGTGGACGCACAATCTGGGCAGCGCGGCGCAGACCGCGAAATCAGATGATACGCTGGTGCGCCTGCCCCTGGGTCTCTTGTGGTTTGGCGGCAGTTCCAATCTGGATGTGCTGCCGCGCCACGGGCACGGCCCGTCGGAACAGGTGGTGAACGGACGCCTGTTCATCCAGGGCGTGGATTGCATGAGTGCGCGGGACGTCTATACGGGCAGGATCATCTGGAAACGGATACTCCACGACCTGGGCACGTACGACATCTACTATAACGAGACCTACAAGGAAGCGCCGACCGATACCCGCTACAACCAGGTGCATATTCCCGGGGCCAACGCCCGGGGCACGAACTTCGTCGCGACCGTGGACTCCGTGTATGTCATTCAGGGGACCGAAACGCATGTGCTCGATGCGGCGACCGGCGCCACCACGAACATCTTCCGGTTCCCGCCCGTCGACCCCGAAGCGCGAAAAAAACAGTATCCGGAGTGGGGGTACATCGGCGTGTCCGGCGAACTGCTGATCGCCGGCGCGCATTTCGTCGCCTTTTCGGACGTGGCTCCGGTGAAGTCCGCCGAATACTCGTTATGGTCGGACTACGACTGCACCGCCAGCCGGGACCTGGTGGTGATGAACCGGCACAGCGGCGAAATCCTCTGGTCTATGCCTTCGCGCCACGGGTTTCTGCATAACGGGATTGCGATCGGCAACGGCACCCTGTACTGCCTGGACAAAATGCCTCCGGGCATTGAAGACCGCCTCCGCCGGCGCGGCATCGAGCCGGAGACCTCCCCCCGGCTGCTCGCGCTGGACCTGCAAACCGGCCAGATCCGGTGGGAAACCGATCAGAACGTGTTCGGCTCGTTCCTGAGCTATTCCGAAGCGCACGACCTGCTGTTGCAGGCCACCCGCCCCTCGCGCGACACCGTGGAGGGCGAAGAAGGCAAACGCATGATTGCCTATCGGGGGCAGGACGGACAGATCCTCTGGGACAAGGAGATCGCCTACGCGACGTTTCCCATTCTGCATAACGACCGCATCATCACGGAGACCACGTGCCTGAACGTGACGACCGGCGAACTGCTGACCCGGGAACATCCCCTGACCGGCGAAGAAATGCCCTGGACCTTTACGCGCGCCTACGGATGCAACTACCCCATCGCGGCCGAGAACCTGTTGACGTTCCGGTCGGGCGCGGCAGGGTTTTTCGACCTGCTCAACGACGGGGGCACGGGCAATTTCGGCGGCTTCAAATCGGGCTGCAGCAACAGCCTCATCATTGCCGACGGGGTGCTCAATGCGCCGGATTACACCCGCACGTGCTCCTGCGCGTATCAAAACCAGACGTCGCTGGCCATGGTCCACATGCCGGAAGCAGAGATGTGGACCTTCAACTCGGTCGGCGACCCCAAGGCCTCCATCGTCCGCCTGGGCATCAATCTGGGCGCTCCCGGCGACCGGCGGCTGGAAGACGGCACCCTGTGGCTGGACTACCCCGACGTCGGGGGGCCGTCCCCGAAAATCGCGGTGACCTCGCTGCCGGAAACCGTGCACTGGTTCCGCCATCACTCGTCGCGCATTCAGCAAGGCGCGTATCCGTGGGTGGCGGCATCCGGCGCCCTCGGCCTTCAGACGCTCCGCGTCCCGCTTCAGCCCGAGGGCGCGCCCGAAAAACGGTACCGGATCCGGCTCTTCTTCGCGGAGAACGCCGGTGCGGAACCCGCGGAACGCGTCTTTGACGTCAGGCTGCAGGGCGCCGTCGCAGCGGAAGGCGTGGATATCGCGACCCTGGCGGGCGGCCCGTACCGGGAACACGTGCTCGAGTTTCCGGGCATCGCCGTGACGAATGACCTGGTGATTGAGCTGACGCCGCGTTCCAGGCTGGAGACCCTCCTCTGTGGCGTGGAAATGGTCGCGGAGGATAGCCATCCGGAGAAGGTCGCCCAAGCCCATGAGTAGACGGGGTCAAACGCCGGCCAGGGACAGGACGAACCGCGGTTCCCGCGCGGTGAAACTGGCGCTGACGCTGACGCTGGCGCTCGTGCCCGCGGCGATGGTCCTGGCCTGTGAAATCCCCGTGTATCAGTGGGCGCTGTTGAACTGGGAACCGGATGTCTACGAGCTTCTGGTCTTTCATGACGAACCGCTCCCGCCCGACACCGCGCAGGCCCTGCACGCGTTGACGGAGCAGGCGCCGTCCGCGCAACAGGCGCTCAACATTCGGGTCCGCGTCGTCGGGCCGGGGCCGGATGCGGAAGAAGACGCGGCGCGAATTCGGCAGCGTGAGGGGGCCGGGACCTCCCCGTGGATGGCATTGCGGCACCCGGGCATGCCCCCGGAAATTCCCAGCCTGTGGACCACGGGCGCGACCCCCGAAACCCTCCGGCAGCTCTCCCATTCCGCGGCACGGGACAGCATCACCGGCGCCCTGCTCCGGGGGACCTCCCACGTCTGGGTATTGCTGGAATGCGGCGACCCGGAAAAGGACGCCGGCGCGCGGAACCGGCTTGAAACGGCCCTGGCGGCCATGGCTACCGAAATCAACCCCGAGACCATCTCCCCCAACGCCCACATCACGCACGAAATCGTGGCGCTGCGCCGGGACGATCCCGCGGAGGCGCTCCTCGTCCAGACCCTGCTGCGAAGCGAGCCGGACCTCCTGGCGTACGATGAGCCGATGGTGTTTCCGGTATTCGGCCGGGGCCGCGCCCTGTATGCGCTGGTCGGCGCCGGGATCTCGTCCGATACCCTCCGGGACGCGTGTGTGTACGTGGCCGGGCGGTGTTCGTGCCTCGTAAAAGACCAGAACCCGGGGGTCGATTTGCTGCTGGCCGCAAACTGGGCCGGCGCCGCGACATCGGTCGCGGAGGCGCTGCCCCCGTCTCCGGAGCCGACGGACGCCGCGGTGACGGAGGCCATGGCGACCGTGCCGGGTCCGCAATTCACTCCCGGACGGTACATCCTGGCGGCGCTGGCAGTGGCCCTGGTGCTGGTGGCCGTGGTCTCCGCGGTACTCTTGCACCGCTCCTTTTCCCCCTCTTCGCCGCGATAGTCCGTATAATACAAGCGAACTCACGAGAACCGGCGCAATGCATTCAACGGAGGTTTCAACCATGAGACTGTACCTGGTGCAGCACGGCGAAGCGATGGAGAAATCCGAGAATTCGGACCGCCCGCTTACGGCGTCGGGACGGGCCGGCGTGGCTGCGGTGGGAGGTCTCCTGCGCAAGGCAGGGGTAACCATCCCGCGAATCGAGCACAGCAGCAAAACCCGCGCGAAAGAGACGGCCCAACTGCTGGCCGAGGCGGTCGGCGCCCTCGAGGTGCGGGAGCGCAAGGACCTCGCCCCCAACGACCCGGTGGACATCGTCTGCAAGTCGCTGAAAAACGTGGACAGCGATCTCATGCTGGTGGGGCATCTGCCGTTCATGAGCAAACTGGCCTCGCTCCTGGTGACCGGCGATGAATATGCCGACGTCCTGTCCTTCCAAACGGGCTGCGTGGCCTGCCTGGAACGTGACGTAGACGCCACCTGGCGCGTGGCCTGGATGGTGGCGCCTGAACTCGCCCGCGCGGAATACTCCTGACGGTTTCTTGTCGGGCGGTCCCGGGAGGTAGCGTCGCGCCTGGCGCGCTTAGCGTGCGCTGTCGCGGGCTGCGCGCAGCGCAATCGGCTGGAATTCGATGCCGTTCTTCCCCACCACGGCACGAACCGGCCCGAGAAGGGTCTCCCGCAGCCGCACGCGGTGCGTGTAGATGTCGAAGACGGTTTCGGGATACGCGACGGCCTGGATGATGATCTGGGGACGGCCCCGGCTGTGCAGGTGGGCCAGCAGTTCGTCCCGCTCCGATTCGAGCGTTTCCAGGGTGGAGCGCATGTCGTCCGTATTGCCTGCAAGCTGTCTGAGAGCCTCTCGAGCGCTGTCGCTCAGCACGCTCTTCTTGCGCTTGAGGTCACTGAGCGCACCCTGAATCTTCTTGAGGCTGTCGCGGATGCGATTGATCTCGGCTTCCTTCTCGCCGATCGCCCGGGCGAGTGCAGGGTCCAGCTCAATGGCCAGCCGCGTGCGTACCAGGCCCTCGCTGCCGGCCTGTTTCACCCGGATGCTCCCCTGGGCAACGACACTCCCCCCTACCAGGCGGCCGCCCGGCATGATGAACGAACCCTTGGTGAACACATTGGAGTTGACCGTTTCGCTCTCAATTACGACGTCGTCCCCGGCTTCGATGTCGGTTTCCACGAGAAAACGAACCTGCACCCGGCCGCCCGCCTTGATGCGGTGATGGCCGCCGCCAGTGATACCGCGGCGCACGAGCAGGTTGCCCCCGGCGTCGATACCCGCGCCCTCGACGATGCCACGCACCTCGACGTCGCCATCGGCCCGGATACGGGCCTCCGCCTCAACGTCGCCCTCGACGAACACCGCCCCCGTGTGGTCGATGTTCCCGGACGCCAGACCCACGTTGCCGTCAACGACATAGATCGGGTCGACGCTCAGCAACAGCCTGGAGTACCGGACGCGTCCGCTGCGCGTCGCACGGAACTCGAAGCCGTCTTCACTGACCTTTACATTTGTGCCGCACCGGACCCGCAGGGTCTTCGGCGTGTCCACGGGAATGCGGTTCCCAAAGACATCCCGTCCGTTCTGGCCGGGTTCAGGGGGCCACACGCGAGCGATCAGCTCACCTTCCCGAACAGAGGGGTCGCCCGTCCGTTCGCGGTAATCGAGCGCGCCGGTCGTCTCGTCAACGACGAAGCCGGAACTGAAAAAATCGCGCGTCCATTCGATCCTGGCATCTTTCGAGAGCACGGGCGCCACGCCCTCTACCAGCGCCACGCCGCGGATCCGTCCGTCCTCGCCCGGTGACGCCTCCGACAGAACCTTCCAGAGCTCGGCTTTCGAGGGAATCACCGCGACGCCGAGGGCCGTGAGCTCTTCCACAATGGCATCAACGATGGCCCGTCGTTGGGCCTCAGGCACGGCACCGCTGCAGAGGACGGCGAGCCTATCCTCTGTCACCGAGAGGTGAACGTCGGGTCGGCTCTGGTCGGTGACTTCGCCCATGAACTGTGATTACTACTTAAAACTACCCAGATTTAAGCGTTTCCGTGGCATATGATGGACGTACGGTACATGCCGGTTACAACAACAGGCCAACATGGTTATAGACGATTAGACCAGTTTTTTGCAAGATAGTTGTAGAAATTGCCCAAATCGCCGCGTAAGCACGACGTAGATGCGTGCCTGGCGCAGTCCAGCGAGGAGGTGTGGACGCGGTGGACGGGATGGACGGGATGGACGCCCCGAGCCTTAACGACGCCGCGGGGCTCTAGGCCGCGGGCGAAGTTCATGAACCCGGCGTCGTCCATTTTCCGAACGACACCGAAGGTGTCGAATTTGAGTGAAACCCGTGGGTCAGGTGCGTTCCCCCATCCCCAACCCCCGAACGGGGGTTGAACAGCTCCGGCATTTTTGTTCGACCCCTTCCCAATCGTCCAGGCAGGCGCGTCCATGTGGTCCATAGGGTCCATAGCGTCCATAGGGTCCACCTGGTCCACCACGCCACCGCCGATTGCCTCCCTCGAGGATCTTCTGGTCCGAGCGCCCTGTCGGTGAAGCGCCCGATCAACGCGTGGTTTCAGCCGGAAGTTTGCGCAAAACAAACAGCTTGCCGGACACGAGTTCGTCTACCCGTATCACGGCTGTTCCGTCCTGAATCTGGCAGGGCACGGGCACGAGACCCTCCTCGGTAACTTCCTCTGCGCTCACCGGGGAGAGGAAATCGGGCAGGGTCACAGAGAGCGTGACGTTCCTCGCGGGTTCGATGGAAGGCGGGACGTCCTTGCTGGCCGGAATATGGTTGGCCGCGGCCAGCACCAGGGCGTCGGGCCCGCAGAGGAGACAGCCGGTCCAGACCCGCGGCTTTTCCCAGTACTCCTCGCCGGCCGTTCCGGTGGCGACGGTCCCGGCATCGTTCGCCGCGAGCTGGATGGGGGCCCCCAGAATCAGCAGGTCGGCGATATGTTCGACGAGACGGTTGCAGCGCCCGATTTCTTCAGCAAACGCGTCCTGTTCCGCCCAGCCGCCTGCTCCGAAGGAATAGACCCAGCTGGACAGGCCTTTGACGCCGACGCCGAGCGCCTGAACCAGGTTTTGCCGGTATTCAGCGGGGAGGGGCCCCCGAGCCTTGTCGGGCACCCCCTGGCCACCGGTCCATCCATAGGCTTCGAGAAACGCAAAGACGGGGGTCGGCGCCGCGCAGGCGCGCACCTGCTCGAGGCTTTCCCGCACGTAGGCATGGTCGGCGCCGTAATACGTGACGGGGTAGGGATCGAATCCGTTGATGTCCCCGAACTGCCCATAGACGGCCCAGTTGAGGGGCCGCACGGTACCGTTCATGTTCAGCCAGCTTGGCACAGGGCCGTTGTAGCGCTCAACGAGCTCCTGCCATCCGGATTCAGCCAGTCTCCGGGCGTTCCAGCCGAGTCCACGGTCGTACCCGCCGCCGGCGTTATCCTTGGCATCGGGCTCGTCGGGGCCCAGCACATAGGCCACCCGCTCATGGACACCGAACACATCTTGCTGCATGGCGGACGTGAAGAGATCGTGTTCCTGGCAGGTTTCCAGACTGCGCATGAACCATGTGGCGAGGTTCATGTGAAGCGGCCCGCACATTTCCGCGGGGACATGCACCGAACTCCTCGGAAACATGAACGGCAAGACCCGGAACTGGGCGGCAATCACCCGCCCGTCGGCGAGATGGAGGCCGGCCACATGGTACGCGCCCGATTCGAGCGGCTGGCTCAGGCGCGCCACCGCCAGAGCCACATCCCCCCGAAACTCCGCCCCATACAGCACGGCGTTGGCAAGCACCTCACCGTCCAGCGAGGCGGCCACAAGCGCCGCTGTATCCTCTCCCGGCTGCCGCCGTCCGTAGAGGTAGAGCGTCATCCGATCCTTCGAGGCAACCACGTAATCCAGCGCCGCCTCGGGCGCGGTGTACGCGATATCCGCTTCGGCGGCGGGCGCGTTTTCGGCGGGCAGGGTGAGGCGCACGCTATCACCGGGCAAGCGCTTCCGGAACCGCACATAGACCTGAGCGCACTCCCCCGGCGCCAGAGTGCGTGGGCGTATCCGGTACCAGATCACGCCCGGCGCATCCCAGGCGCTCTCGACAAAGTCCACGTACTGTTCGTCAGCCGGCGCCCCGTTGAGCAGGGGAGTTTGCGCCAGGCGCACGGGATGTTGCCCGGCATTGCGCACGATCATGCGCACCGCACCGAATGCTTCATGCTCGGCATACAGTCGTTGCATGAACTGGAACGTGAGGCTGGTGCCGGGGCTGATGTCGGCCATCTCGGGGCGTTTTCGGCCCTCGACGACCTGGGAATCGGCCGGGGCGCCGGGTCGGGAAGATACGAGGCGCTCACGACCTCGAGGGGGCCGCCTGCTGCCAGCGCGGGTTTCGAGACCCAACCGCGCACGGAAGCGCCCGCGATCTCGATGCGCCGGATGAGGACCTGCCCGGTGTCTTCGGCGGTGATGCGCAACTCGTGCGTGCCTTCGCCGGGCGTGAGCTCTACATAGAACGGTGTCTCCGCGTCAAAACAGCTGGCGGTATCGAATGTGCCCATGATTTCGCCATCCCAATGGATCGCGAGCCGGCGAAATCCCTGGAGAGCAGTATTGACCACAATGCGCGCCATGAGGGGTCCCCCCGCTTCCCCCACATCGACAAATACGCCGAGTCCCGTAGCCGACCGCGTGGCCGGGTCATAGCGTCTGGAGATTGGAAATCCGTCTGTCTCGTCGGGATGGAGGAGCGGATGGCTTGCGGCATCGACGAGCCATCCGTCCACGTCTTCGTAGTAGTGCGGGGCGCGGCCGTCCCCGGGATCGCGGCAGTCCAGCGTGATGGTGTGCCATGAGGTACTCGCGCGGAGCGCTCCCCAGGCCTGCTCGGCGGAATCGACCCCTGCCGCCATTGCCGGCGTGTCCGGGTCCACCGCAATCAGGACAAGGAGGCCCTTGACGATATTGGAGGTATAGCTCGTGAGACCGGAATGATTCTCGAGCGTGAGTCGCAGCCAGAACTCGCTCCGACCCGCGAAGTCCTCCGCCGAATCGGCCCCAAACACCAGAGCGCCGGTCTGCCAGGCGTTTGCATCGGGTTGGAAACGGGCGCTGCTGTCCGCCCGCGTCCAGTCCACGCCGTTGTCTGACACTTCCAGATGGGTGACGCCGCCCAGATGCCGGGCATTGGACATCTGCTCGACGCTGACCTCGACGTCGCGGATCGGATGGTCGCCATAGAAGCGGTAGACGAGTTGCCTCCGGGGTACCGGACCCGCGCTGACCAATTGTCCGGGGGCCCACATTTCCACGTCATCCTGTGCGACAAAGGCATCCAGCAACACCTTGGGCGTGGAAAAATCATCGCGGTATTCGAACCGGCCGTCATCACCCGGAACAATGGGGATGCCTTGCCCAGCCCCGGCGCGCACAGTGGCGAACAAAAAGAGAATCGCGAAATACAGTGTCCGGCGGTGGTGCTGTGGATTCATGATCGAGAATTCCCTTTCCTCCCGAGTGTGCACGGTCGCCTGTTACCCGCCGAAGGCCTGTTTCAAACGGGCCAGCTCCTGCGCGCTGAGCGCCGCCACGCACCCGTGGCGCGCCAGACCGGGCTCCGCCGACGCGCATAACCATAACGCGAGTGGCAAAATCACAGAGATTTCTCCCTTTGCCGGCGCCTTGCCGGAGAGTACCCGTGCGCGGCTGGGGTCACGTTTTCCGTCACTCTGGCGTCATCTCGAAACGTTTCGAGGTGGCGTAGACGTGGACATCGTAGCCTCGGATGCCGTCGCGGAAGCGGTTGTCGCGCACGGTAACGGTCTCATCGGAGTACAGGCGGTAGAGGGATTTTCCGTTCAACTCGGGCGGGAGTTGCGAGACCTCGAACCCGATCCCGACGTAGGACTCGTTCACGGCGAGCAGGACCCAGTCTTCGCCGGCCCTGCGCAACATCAGCACGGGGCCTTCGCTTCCGATGGAGGCATAGGTGTCGTCCCCGGCGCAGGCGGGCGGCGCGACGGGCGCCTGGCCCACGATGCCCGGCTCCAGCGCGCGGAGTTCGCGGGCCACCTGGAGCAGGTCCGTCCACATCTGGTCGTCGGGTTTGAGCACATGGACGCCCCAATAAAGCACGGCCCTGGCGCCATGCACCAGGGCGTCATAGGCCATGAAACGCGATTCCTCAAACGTGGGCCGCCGGCCGCCGACGTCATCCTTTGGGTTAAAAGGATCGTTGAGGTCCTTCCAGCCGAATCCCTGCAGGACCATCCAGACCGACTTGCCGGGTGCGCCGGCCTGCATGCGGCGGGTATAGTCGCCGATGCAGGACAGGCTGCGGTTGGGAAGGTCGGAATGCAGGACGCCGCGGTTGAACGGCATCGGATAGATGTCGCAGCCCGCGGCATCCACCTCGCGGTTATACCATTGCAGCGCGGGGATGGAGTTGCGCGGGGCGTGGTTCTGCCAGAAGAGGGTGTCCGGGTCGATGCTGCGCACCAGACGCCATCCCCGCGATAGGTCGTCGCCCAGCTCGTGCGCGCGCGCCACGCAGACAGTCACGGCCTTGTCCGGGTTGGGGTTTTCCTTGCCGAGGGCCTGCCACAGTTCGTCGTAGAGGGCCTGGCCCTCCGCCCACAAACCGCGGGCGATCCGGTCCCCCGCCTGCTTGTGTTTGGCCTTCCAGGCCTCAATCACCGCAGCATCCTGTTCCGGGGCGGCCTGTTGAATCAGCGCGGACAACTGCATCGGCTGTTCGAAGATATTCCACTGAAACGCGTTGTACCATTGCAGCCAGAGGGCCTCGTCGGGGCCTTCCCACGTGATCACGGCGGGGTGGTCTTTGTATTCTTCGATCACCTGCCGTAACCGGGCTTCCCCTTCGGCGTTGCCTTCCGAGAGGGCCAGCCCGCTCCCAAGGGGTATCCACGCGTACATGCCCGCCGCACGAATCCTGTCGAGCACGGCGCCGTCGGGTTTTCCGCGCAAGAAGTTGAAGCCGTTGTCGGCCAGACGCGTGAGGAACGCGTCGTCCTCCGGCAGGTCGTAACTGCCGATAAGGAGGCGCGGCGCGCCGTCGATGATCGCAAAACCTTCGGGAGAGAGCCGGGCGGTTTCGGCGCCCTCGGCCAGGATGCCGGCCATAAGCATCAGCAGGGCTATCCCAAGTCGAGCACATTTCATGTTGGGCGCCTCCTTCGAGGCCGCAGACGCGGCGGTTCAGCCCTTGTCGCGCATGCACCCGCGGGATCGCCCGCGGGTGCGCCGAATCGAGATCCCCAAAGACGAAGCTATTTGTTATTGATCGTAACGCCCGGCCAGTCGTCCGTGCGGAACGGCGAGGCGGGCAATCCCGCCTGATTGTACAGGGTGCACTCGGGGTTGTCCGCCCAGCCGTAGCGCACCGCGACCGGCGCCGTCACGCTGTCGGACCACACGGTGACGCGGTTCTTTCCCGAGATCTCCGCCTTGGCCCACACGAATTTCTGGTCGGCGCCCGCGATGGCGAAACCCTTGAGTTCGCCGCCCTGGGCCACGAGACCGTCGCCGGCATAGTCAAACCGGAGAACGGCCTTGCCCCCGCGGAACCGCGCGGAGTCGTACAGGGGCCCGGAAGCCATGACGTCCTGGCCGTAGGTCTTCGCCAGCGTCCAGTACGCGAGGCGTTTGCCGACGTCCTGTTTGTTCTTGGGATGGATGTCCGCCGCATCGCCGATGTCGATGATGACCGCCATGCCGGTGTTCTTGAGCGCCAGCGTCATGGTCTGGGCTTCGCGGAGCTCCGCCCAGTCGGAATCGCCCGGCTCCGGCTTGCGTTCCCGGAAGTTCGCCAGTTGCACAAACAGGAACGGGAAATCGCCCTGCCCCCAGTGTTCCCGCCAGTCTTGGATCATGGCCGGGAAGATCGTGCGGTACTGGTAGGCCCGGGAGGCATTGGATTCGCCCTGGTACCAGATGGCGCCTCTAATCGCATACGGAACCAGCGGGGCGAGCATCGCGTTGTACAGGGTCGCGGGCCGGTGCGGATGGTCGGGACCCAGCGGCGCACGCGGCTGCGCGGGCGCGTCCTTGCCGTCCTTCTTGGCCTGTTCCACGGCCGCTTTCCAGTCCTCGACCTGCTTGTTGTAGGCTTCGAGCGCCTGGGGATACTTCGCGAGGATGTCGTCCCAGCGTTCCAGGATGGGCTTTGCCTCGGGGGTGGCTTCGAGAGTTTCGAGGCTGGTCCACGATTCCGAGGGCGTGCCGCCCCAGGAGGTGTGAATCAGGCCGACCGGCACGTTCAACTGTTGATGGAGCTCACGGCCGAAAAAGTAGGCCGCGGCCGAAAAGTTCGGGATGGTCTCCGGCGTGGTGAGCTGCCACTGGGCCTCGACGGTTTCCTGAGGCGTATCGGCCGTTTTGGTCGGCACGTGAAAGAGGCGGATATTGGGGTAATTCGCATTGGCGATTTCCTGCTCGGCATTGTTCGAACTCTTGACCGACATGGCCATGTTGGATTGCCCGGACCCGACCCAGACTTCGCCTACGAGAACGTCGTTCACGGTCAGCACGTTGTTCTCGGCGGTCACGGTCATTTCGTAGGGGCCGCCCGCGTCAAGCCGGCCAAGCCGGACCATCCAGTGGCCGTCTTCACCGGCCGTCGCGCTGCCTTTACGGGCGCCGATGGCCACGGAAACCGTTTCGCCCGGAGCGGCTTTGCCCCAGACGGGAATTCGGGCCCCCTGCTGAAGCACCATGTGCTCGGAGAAAAGCGGGTGCAGCGTAACGTCGGCGCTCACTCCCGCCGTGACAAGCAAGGCAACAAGACCGGCTGCGAACAGACGTAATTTCGGCATGGGACCCCCTCCTTCGGTTGTGCAATCACGGGCAGGGCAATGTAGATCATCCGCGGCGGGTTTGGCAAACACGGCGCGCCCATCCGCGCCCGCAGCCAGCCGTGACATGGACATGCCTGTCCGAAGATAGTAGATTACCCGAAAGCACACGGCACGAAGGTGACGATACCGGGCAACGACAGCGGAAAGGCGTATCACCATGCTGAAAACACACCATGGGTTCTTCCTTGGAATCGTGGCGGTCCTCGCGGGATTGCTGGGGCCGGGCGCCGATAGCCGCGCCGCGGAACCCGGGGCCCCGGCCGGGGAAGAAGCCCTCACGGTGGACCAGATCCTGGACCGCGAGATGGCGAGAACGGAGCCTGATTACGTCGTGTACCGCCCCGGCAGCGTTGACGGCTCGACCTTCGACACCGGCAACGAGCATTTTCTGGTGTTCGACGGCCCGGACGGCTCGCTCATGGCCGTGTGGACGCAGAGCAGCTACGAGGGAAAAGGCGACCACCGCATCATGTTCTCGCGCTCCGAAGACGAGGGCGTTACCTGGTCGACGCCCCTGCGGATTGTCGGACCGGCCCGCCCCGGCGACGGTTTCATGTCGAGCTGGGGATTTCCGCTGGTCTCGAAATCGGGCCGCATCTATGTAATCTGGAACCAGTACCAGGGCATTGACGACGTGGTGCATCAGCACACGGGAACGATGGACGGCTGTTATTCCGACGATATGGGCACGACGTGGTCGAAACCCCAGACCATCCCGATGACACGCAGCCCGCATGACCATACCGATCCGAACGTGCCGTCGAACTGGATCGTCTGGCAGAAGCCCATCCGCGACCTCGAGAACAAGTGGTTCACGGGCTTCTCCCGGTGGGTTAGCAAGGCCGTGCGCACGCCGCCCCACGTCAATTCCTGGACCGCCTGGGAGACGGTTGTCGAGTTCATGCGCTTCGAGAACATCGACGACCACCCCGAACCCAAAGACATCCAGATCACGTACTCAGCGTGGGGTGATCAGGCGTTGCGGGTGCCGCATTACGACAACCCCGCGCTAAGCATCGCGCAGGAGCCCAGTCTGGTGCGTCTGCCCGATGACCGTCTGTTCTGCGTCATGCGCACGATGTCGGGCTACATCTGGTACAGCCTGTCCAGCGACGATGGCCGGACCTGGTGCAGCCCGCGCCCGCTGTTGCGGCGCGATCACGGGCTTCCGATTCCCGAGCCCCTGTGCTGCTGCCCCATCTACGAAAACGCGCCGGGCCGCTACGTTCTCCTTCACCACAACAACGACGGCCATTTCGAAGGCTCGAAACGCGAAGAAACGAGCAAAAACCGGCGGCCGGCCTGCCTCGCCCTCGGCGAATACCGTCCCGGCGCGGAACAGCCGATCTGGTTCAGCGAGTCCAAGGTCTTTTTCGATAACGACGGCGTGGGCATCGGCCCCCTGACCCGCATCGATTGCGGCGTGTACCCGAGCGTCACGAACCGCAACGGCCAGGTGGTCTTGTGGCATCCTGACCGGAAATTCTTCCTCCTGGGGAAAAAGATCACCGCCGATTGGCTGGCCACCCTCACGGTGCCGGAGCGCTGACCGTTACATCTCGAACAGGTCGCGTTTTCTGCGCTGATACTCCTGTTCCGTGACGACGCCTTGTTTCCGGAGCGCGATCAGTTCGCGGAAAACGGTGTTCGGGTCGCCGGCGACGGTCCGCGCACCGGCGTCAACAGAAGCACCCGACCGGGACACTGTGCCCCAGAGTTCCAGAATTCTCCCGGCGACCGCGTCATCGTCACCGAACCGGTCCCGCATCTTGATGAGGAGCTTGCGGGCAAACGCGAACTCGTTGTTGCGCAGAAGCATGTTTGCGGTTTCAAACCACACGCTTACCTGTTCGGGGTGAGCATCGAGATGCAGGCAGTACGCGCGCAGCGATCTCTGAATATGGCCCTCTGCTTCCAGTTTCCGGGCCTCGTCGAGGATGTCGCGGCGTGTGACCGTGCGCACGACAGCGGGATGATGGAACACGGTAGCCACATAGGCCGCGATGGGGAAAAAGCCGCATCCGAAGGTCGCGGCCAGCGTCAGCCAGCGGTCCCTGTCGGTGACGATGCCGTTGGCCATCACGGACGTCGCCGCATAGTGCGCCAGGATACAGAAGATGAGCAGCAATACGGCATAGAGCAGCGAAAACTCCTGCTTGTGGCGCCGGACAAGTGCGCCGACGAGTTGAATGATCAGCAGGAGCATCGCATCGGTAATCAGCAGCGCAATGAACCCCGTCAGCATAGACCCATCCCCCTGTAATTCCCCCTTTACTGTATCACACACGGGGCAATTGGCCAAAAGGCCCGCGAGCA